>NZ_JBFTLX010000063.1:0-28412 GCF_056396665.1 Cupriavidus sp. 05T313
GGCCTGACTTCAAAAGCTTAAAGTCAAAGGCAGTTTCACCACCCCTGCGGGGCGGCGACCTACTTTCTTGTCTTGCCAAGAAAGTAGGCAAAGAAGGCGCCCCATACGGCCTGGTACACCTTGACGGCTCGCTTCGCATCGCGCTGGGGTGTGGCCCGCCCTTGGGGGCGCTCCACACGTTTAGACCGAATCGTGCGCTGGTGATATCGCTTTTCTTTGACATCCTTTGGTTCTTCGTGGCCTTCGTTTCGGTTCTACGTTCGACGCGAACTGCCGTCGGGTCTCCACTGGTTCGCTCCACGCTCCCGCTTGCTGGAGGGGCCGGGGGGACTGGGCGCGCTCGCTATGCTTTGGTGCGTCCCGCAGGGCTTTTCCGGCGCTTGGGAGGCATCCTGGCGGTAGGCTTGCCATCCGGTTTCTCGCACGTCTCCGGTTCGGGCTCGTCGGCCAGTTTATCCCGCAACCATGCGATAAACACCTCGGCGTCCTTCGGCAGTTCGCGCGCCGCAGGTACCGCCATCAGCCCGTACTCGAACTGCGCAAAGCCATATGGCGCGAGCAGTTGTCCATCCCTTAGCTCCTTGCGGATCAGCCGCTGTTCGATCAGCGCTACGCCTGCGCCGGAGAGCGCGGCCTCAATGCACAGGTGCGTGTGCGGGAAGGTGAGTTCGCCGGCGGGGGCGATGCGTTGGCCGGATAGCGCTTCCCACTGGTCCCAGGCGCTGGACGTGAAGTCATGCGTAATGCGCACGCCGGAGCGCACGGAGCCGGCGTATGACGGCGCGCACACGGGCCCGAAGGCTACCGGCGCCAGGTGCAGCGCGCGCTGGCGGTCGGGCTCGGGGTAGGAAGTCAGGTCCCAGGCAATGACTACGTCGGCGCCTTCCGTGCGCATTTCCCGGGCGGAGGTCATGGACAGGCGGATCCGGATGTCGGGCCGCAGGCGGTAGAAGTCCACCATGTGCGGCACCAGCCAGCGCATCGCGAACGTGGCGCTGCAGGCCACGTGCAGGCTCGGCCCGCGCGCCTGGTCGATCAGCCGGCCGTAGCCTTGTTCAAGCTGGTCGAACACGGACCGCACCACGTCGTACATGCCCTGGCCGCGCTCGTTAAGGCGTACCCCGGTGCCGTCCTTGTCGAACAGCGTCGTGCCGGCATGCTCCTGCAACAGGCGCAGTTGCCGGCTGATCGCGCCGTGCGTGCGGCATAGCTCTTCGGCGGCGCGCGTGATGGAGCCGGTTCGCGCCGTGGCTTCGAAGGCGCGCAGCGTGGACATGGGGGGCAGCGTCCGCATGAACTGTCCTTGTATGAAGAAAACTGACGAATACGGGAAATTAACTCGGTTTTGCCGGCGGCGGGATGAATCTAACATCCTTTCCATTGCCATTGCGGCAGCAAATTAATACGGCAACCAGCCTCGGAAGCCGATCCGGTAGCGTGAGTATTACTCACGAAGCTTTCGTGCCGGATGCCGCTGGCCAAGCATTTCTAATGAAAGGAGTGGCGGATGAGCCAGATCACGCAGGTACAGGGATATGAGGTGCTGGACAGCCGGGGAAATCCCACGGTGGAGGTGGAGGTCACGCTGGCCGATGGCTCGGCCGGCCGTGCCACGGTGCCTTCCGGCGCGTCGACGGGCGAGCGGGAAGCGGTGGAGTTGCGGGACCTCGACCCCAGGCGCTACCTGGGCAAGGGCGTGACCCGCGCGGTGGKCGCGGTGAACACCGAGCTGCGCGCGGCGCTTGCCGGCGTCGATGCCCGCGAGCAGCGGCAGGTCGACGACATCATGATCCGGCTCGATGGCACGCCGAACAAGAGCCGCCTCGGCGCCAATGCGCTGCTGGGCGTTTCGCTGGCGGTGGCACACGCCGCGGCCGCGTCCGCGCGCTCATCCTTGTTCGCGCATATCGGCGGCCCGCGCGCCAGTGTGCTGCCCGTGCCGATGATCAACATCATCAACGGCGGGGCGCATGCGGACAATACGATCGATTTCCAGGAGTTCATGATCGTGCCGGTGGGCGCGCCGGGCTTCGCCGAAGGCGTGCGCATGGCGTCGGAGATCTTCCACACGCTTCGGCTTGCCTTGAAGGCGGCGGGCTTCAATACGAATGTGGGGGACGAAGGCGGTTTTGCGCCCGACTTGCGCACGGCCGAGGAGGCGCTGGACTTTATCCTGCGGGCCATCGAGACAGCCGGATACCGGGCGGGCACGGAGGTGATGCTGGCCATCGATCCCGCAGCCAGCGAGCTCTTTACCGGCGGCGAATACGTCTATCGCGGGGAGGGCGTGACGCGGTCCAGCGAGGCCCAGGTGGACTATCTGGCCGGACTCGCCTCACGCTACCCGATCTTCTCGATCGAGGACGGGATGGCTGAAAACGATGCCGGGGGCTGGAAGCTGCTGACGTCCCGGCTGGGCGACAGATGCCAGCTGGTCGGCGACGATGTGTTCTGCACCAATGCCGCGTTGCTGCGCGCGGGCATCGGGAGCGGTATCGGGAACGCGATCCTGGTCAAGGCCAACCAGATCGGGACGCTGAGCGAGATGCTGGACACCGTAGGCGTGGCGCATGCGGCCGGGTACACGGCGGTGATGTCGCATCGCTCCGGCGAAACCGAGGACGTGAGCATCGCGGACCTGGCGGTGGCGACCGGATGCGGCCAGATCAAGACCGGCTCCATTTCCCGCTCCGACCGGACCGCGAAGTACAACCAGCTGATCCGCATCGAGCGAACGCTGGGCGCGCGGGCGCGGTACGCCGGCACCGCCATTCTCAAGGGCCGGACCTGATCGAGCGGCGATCCGCCTGCGCAGGCGGATCGCCGCCGCCATCACGAGCCCGCCACCTTCAGCAACACCGGATCGTTGCGATACAGGTCGGGGAACATCTGCTTCAGGTAGCCGATCTTGGGCAGGTCGTTGACGACGATATAGGGATGCGCGGGATGGTTGGTCAGGAAATTCTGGTGATAGCTTTCCGCCGGGTAGAAGGCCTTGTAGTCCTCGATGCGGGTGACGATCGGCGCCTTGAAGGCATTGGCCTTGCCCAGTTGCGCGATATACGCCTGCGCTATGCTGCGCTGTTCGGCGCCAAGCGGGAACACCGCGGAGCGGTACTGCGTGCCGTGGTCCGGACCCTGGTAGTTGAGCTGCGTGGGATTGTGCGCGACGGAGAAGAAGACCTGCAGCAGCTTGCCATAGGTGACCTGCGCCGGGTCGAACGTGACTTGCACGGATTCCGCATGGCCGGTGTTGCCGCTGCTGACGGTCTCGTACTGCGCTGTGCCGGCCGCGCCGCCGGCGTAGCCCGACGTCACCTGCTTCACGCCGCGCACGTGCTGGAACACGCCCTGCACGCCCCAGAAGCAGCCGCCCGCGAACACGGCGGTTTCGCTCTGGGCGGAAGGGGCCTTCTCGTCCAGCGCGGGTGGGGGGATCCTGACGGCGTCCTCGGCGGAGTTCGCCGCGCGCTGCCAGGCCAGCAGGCCCGCGGCCAGCATGACGAGGCCCGCGAGCCTGGCGGTGGACGAGCGCGTCCACCAGGAGGAGGCGCCGGTTGAAGAGTTCGTGGTCATGATTGCCTGTCCTTGAATATTGCCGTTGGTGATGCTGTTGATGCTGTCTGTTGCCGGTGCGCGCATCAGCCGAAGGTGAATGCGTAGGCTTCGACACCAGCGTCGAGGAATTCGATGGCAAAGGTGCGGTCGGCGACCTTGCCGTTTTGCCGCACCAGTTGATACAGCCGCTGCTCCGTGACCGTGCCGCTGCCATCCGCCGCCACGTCGGTGCCGTGCGCGTCGCCCGGCGCGGCGCCGTCGATCGTGACGCGGAAGCGCACCGGCTTGCCGTCCTTGCCCGGCCCCAGCACCAGGTGCAGGTCGCGCGCATGGAAGCGGTAGACGATGCGCCCGGACGCGCCGGCCAGCGTCGCGTGCTCGGCCCCGACCTTCCAGGTGCCGGCCAGGCCCCAGTCGTTGAGCGCGGGTTGCGCGGGTGCGGTGTAAGTGTGCGCCTTGTCTTGCGCCTCGCCGCCCGGTGATGCAAAGTTCTCCGCCCGCTCGTAGCCGAGATAGGTTTCGCCGGACTGAATCTCCGCCTTGTCGGCAGYCATCTGCACGCCTTGCGCGCCGGTGGCGCCCAGCCCCGCGGCTACCTTCGCCGCGCCGGCGTGGCCGGCTTCCGCCAGCAGTTGCTGGATCACCTGCTCGGATTTCGCGTACTCGCCTTCGCCAAAGTGGTGGAAGCGGATCTGCCCCCGCGCATCGATGAAATAGTGCGCCGGCCAATACTGGTTGTTGAAGGCGCGCCAGATCGCGTAGTTGTTGTCGACCGCGACGGGGTAGTCGATGCCAAGGTCGCGCGTGGCCTTCTTCACGTTATCGATATTGCGCTCGAAGGCAAACTCCGGCGCATGCACGCCGATCACCACCAGCCCCTGGTCGCGGTACTTCTCTGCCCACGCTTTCACGTACGGCAGGGTGCGTAGGCAGTTGATGCAGGAGTAGGTCCAGAAATCCACCAGTACCACCTTGCCGCGCAATCCCTCCACCGTGAGCGGGGGAGAGTTCAGCCACTGCACGGCTCCCGCCAGCGCCGGCAACTGGCCTTCCACGGGCAGCGGTGCCGGGCCGCCGAGCGCCGCGCGCATCATCGCGCCGGACGATGCGGTCATCGCCGGGCCGGCTTGCGCATCCTGCGCGGGCGCCGGCCTGGCCGACAGCCGGTCGACCAGGTGCTGCTCGATCCCGCCGGTGGCCACGGTCGACACGCGCGCCAGCACGCCGGTGTCCAGCCCCAGTGCAATGGCGGCCACGCCGAGCAGCATGGCGGCGCCGATCCCGCGCCGGACCCATTCCCCCGCGCCCAGCGAACGCTTCATCGCGGTAAAGACCCGGCCGCCGATCAGCAACGCGACCGCCAGCGACGTGGCCGCGCCGGCGGCATAAGCCACCAGCAGCAGCGTGGTGCCGACGCTGGCGCCGCGCAGCGCGGCCCCGGTCAGTACCAGGCCCAGGATCGGGCCGGCGCAAGGCGCCCACAGCAAACCGGTGGCGATGCCCAGCAGGAACGACGAGCCCGGCCGGACTTGCCGGCCATCGGCCTGGGCAAACGCGGAGAGCCGGCTGCCGGCGCTGACCAGCGGGTGCATCAGCCGGTCCGCCAGGCGCGGCAGCAGCAGCGTGAGGCCGAATACGGCGAGCAGCGCAATCGCCAGCCAGCGTCCGTACTGGTTGGCCTGCGTCACCCATCCGCCGCCGACGGCGGCCAGCGTTGCCACGCCCGCGAAAGTCAGCGCCATGCCTGCCAGCAGCGGCAGGCCGCTGCGCACGAATGGCTGGTCGGCCCGCGAGAACACGAAGGGCAGGACGGGCAGGATGCACGGGCTCAGGATGGTGAGCGCGCCGCCCAGATAGGCAAGGACGAGGAGGAGCATGGAATCTTCGCGGTTGGGGTTGGAGGCCCGGATGCCCGGGGGCTCAGGCGGCTTGCGGCTTGAACGCCATTGCCAGGCCGTTCATGCAGTAGCGCAGCCCGGTCGGCTTGGGGCCGTCGTCGAACAGGTGGCCCAGGTGGCCGCCGCAACGGCGGCAGTGCACTTCCGTGCGCGACATGCCGAAGGAGCGGTCCGTGCGCGTGCCGACCGCGTTGTCGAGCGGCGCCCAGAAGCTGGGCCAGCCGGTACGGCTGTCGAATTTCGTGCGCGACGAGAAGAGATCCAGCTGGCACCCCGCGCAGGCGAAGATGCCGGCACGATGCTCGTCGTTCAGCGGGCTGCTGTAGGGCCGCTCCGTGCCTTCCTGCCGCAGCACGTTGTACTGGGCCGGCGTCAGCACCTGGCGCCATTGCTCGTCGGAGCGGACCACCTCGAAGGTGTCGGCGGGCTTGCCCGCGCCCGGCTGCCCGGCCGCCATTGCCCGCCATCCGCTGGCGGCTGCGAGTGCCGCCACGGCGGCACTACCCGATACCAAAAAGCGCCTTCTGCTTCCCATGATGTGCTCCTGGCCTTGATTGGCGGGCCGTTGCGGCCGCCCGTTGCTGATCGTTGGCGCATCGTAGGCCTGGCGCAATCCCGAAGTCCTCACGAAAGGTTAAATTAATTGTGATAACTCAATGCCTCGAAATTTTGCACAATAGCCAGGCCGGCGCACTTGCCGCGGCTGCCCTGCCAGGCGCGAGCGGGATCGCGCCCCGAGGCCAGAACCGGATCACCTCAAACGGATCACCCCAAGTGGATCACCCCAAGCGCATCCTGATTGTCGAAGACGACGTCGACATCGCCAATATCCTCAGCCTGCACCTGCGCGACGAGCGCTATGACGTCGTGCACAGCGCCGACGGCAACGAGGGCCTGCGCCTGCTGGAGCAGGGCAACTGGGACGCGCTGATCCTTGACCTGATGCTGCCCGGCGTCGATGGCCTGGAGATATGCCGGCGCGCCCGCGCCATGGCGCGCTACACGCCGATCATCATCACCAGCGCGCGGTCCAGCGAGGTGCACCGCATCCTCGGCCTGGAACTCGGCGCCGACGACTACCTCGCCAAGCCGTTCTCGGTGCTTGAACTGGTGGCGCGCGTGAAGGCGCTGCTGCGGCGGGTGGATGCGATGGCAAAGGACCTGCGGATCGACGCCGGCAGCCTGGAGCTTGGCGGCCTGTCGATCGATCCGCTGACGCGCGAGGCCACCGTGGACGGCCGGCGCATCGAACTGACGCCGCGCGAGTTCGACCTGCTGTATTTCTTCGCCCGGCATCCGGGCAAGGTGTTCTCGCGCATGGACCTGCTGAATGCCGTCTGGGGCTACCAGCACGAGGGCTACGAGCATACGGTCAACACCCATATTAACCGGCTGCGCACCAAGATCGAAGCCGATCCGGCGCAACCCAGCCGCATCCTGACCGTCTGGGGGCATGGCTACAAGCTCGCGGCGGGACCCGCGGCGGCGCAGGGGGATGCGCCGTGAACCTCGGCCTGAACCTGAGCCGGCGCCTCACCCTGACGCAGCGGCTGTCGCTCGTTTTCTCCGTGCTGCTGCTGGCCTGCTGCGGCGCCTCCGCCTGGCTGCAGGTCCGCTCGAACGACATGCGCGAGAAAGAGGTCATCCAGGACCTGTCGCGCGGGCTTGCCGGGCACATCGCCCGCAACGCGTCGCTGATGGATGCGAACGGGCTGAAGCCGGATGCCTTGCGCCGCTTGTTCGGCCAGTTGATGGTGGTGAACCCGAGCGTGGAGGTGTACCTGCTGGACAGCCAGGGGCGCATCCAGGGACACGACGCGCCGGCCGGCCACCTGCAGCGCGAGCAGGTGGACCTCAAGCCGGTGCAACGCCTGCTGGCCGGCGAGCCGCTGCCTATCCTCGGCGACGACCCGCGCAGCGCCGGCGGGCGCAAGGTGTTCAGCGCGGCGCCRCTGCGCGCGGGCGGCGGCGAGCCCTCCGGCTATATCTACGTGGTGCTGCTGGGCGAGGCGCATGACGAACTGGCGGCTAGGGCGTCAGCCAACTCGGTGCTGCGGACGACCTTGTGGTCGATGGGGCTGGTGGCGCTGCTGGGTTTGTTCGCGGGCCTGATGGCGTTCGGGCTGATTACCCGGCCGCTGCGCCGCCTGACCGAAGCGATGCGCCGCTTCGATGCCGACGCCGCGCCGCCGGCGCAGCCGCGCGTGCCGCGCCCGCCGTCCGCCAACACGCGCGATGAAATCGTCGCGCTGGAGGCGGCTTTCGCGCAGATGGCGGACCGCATCGCCGAGCAATGGCGCGCGCTGACCAAGCAGGACCAGGAGCGGCGCGAACTCGTCGCCAACATCTCCCACGACCTGCGTACGCCGCTGACCTCGCTGCATGGCTACCTGGAGACGCTGTCGCTCAAGGCCGACACGCTCAGCGAAGCCGAACGCAAGCGCTATCTGTCCATCGCGCTCGCGCAAAGCCTCAAGGTGGGCCGCCTGGCGCAATCGCTCTTCGAGCTGGCCCGGCTCGAGCACGGCATCGTCCAGCCAGCGCTGGAGGATTTTTCACTGGTGGACCTGCTGCAGGATGTCTTCCAGAAGTTCGAGCTGCCGGCCGAAGCGCGGCATCTGCGGCTGCGCGCGGGCATCCCGCAGCGCTTGCCCGCCGTCACGGCCGACCTCGGCATGATCGAGCGGGTGCTGACCAACCTGCTCGATAACGCCATCCGCCATACGCCCGCCGAAGGCGCCATCGACGTCGACCTGGCCCTGCGCGAGGGCAAGGTGTCGGTCACGGTCAGCGATACCGGCCCCGGTATTCCGCCGGAACTGCGCGACAGCCTGTTCCAGCGGCCGTTCAGTTCCGGCGGCGCGCATCGCGGTGGCGGCCTGGGTTTGCTGATCGTCCAGCGCATGCTGCAGTTGCATCACAGCCAGATCCGGCTGGTGGAACGGGCTGGCAGGGGGACAGTGTTTTGCTTTGAGCTGCCGGTGTCCGGCGGCGCATCCCGCTGAAGGGGCGGAGCTCAGTCCGCGGCCTGGCCGGCAAAGCGGGAGATCAGCCACGAGGCGGCGGGGCCGGGCGGCGTGTCGGTCCGGTAGATCGCATCGAACGGGTATAGGCCACCCTTGTAGTCCGGCAGGTCGAGCAGGACCAGGCGGCCCGAGTCGAGATCCTCCTGCACCATCGGCACCGGCATGTTTCCCCAGCCGATACCTTCGCGCAGCAGCATGTGCTTGGCACCCAGGTCGGCCAGGCGCCATGTGTGCGTGCCGATCACCGAGAAGTCCACGTTACGCGTGAGCGGGGAGCGATCCGACAGCACCAGTTGCACGTGGTGCCGTCCGGCGCCTGGCGGATTGGGGTTGGCGCTGGCCAGGGGGTGGCCCGGAGCCGCGACCGGCCGCAACATGACGCCGCCGATCCCGATGCGCTCGATCCCTGCCGTGACTGCGCTGAGCGGCCCGCTGACGCCAATCGTGGCACCCTGGTCCAGCACCAGCTGCGCCACCGCCCCAAGCGCCTCCATGTGCAAGTGAAGCGCCACCGTGGGGAATGCATCGCGGAATGCCTTCAGGGCATCCACCACCCGTGCCGCGGGGAGCATCACGTCCACCACCAGATGGAGTTCGGCCTCCAGGCCCTGCAGCAGGCCCTTTACCTTGGCGCGCAACCCCTCAATGTGCAGGTAGACCGTGCGCGCCTCGGCCAGCACGGTGCGGCCGGCCTCGGTCAGTTGCGGTTTTTTCGTGGTCGTGCGGTCGAATAACGCTACGCCGAGCTGGTTCTCCAGGTTGGCGATCGTATAGCTGATGACCGAGGTCGCCCGGCTCAGCTTTCGTGCCGCGCCGGCAAAGCTGCCCACATCCACCACAGTCAGGAAGACCYTCAGCTGATCCAGCGTCGGCGTACCGGGATTGGGCATCTTATCGATTTCATCGAACGTTTCGATCCATATTATCCCAGTTTCGCGTACGTAAAAACGCGCCTACATTTCATCCATCGGCCGCGCAACGCAATGCAAGGTAACGCAAAGTGAAGCAACGGCCATGCGGAAATACAGCCGTGCAGCGCACGTCTTGCCGCAGACCAATCCGAATCGCTTGTTTCAACCGGCCAGCCAAGGCGGCGCGGCCAAACCGAATGGAGAATCATCATGTCTCAAACCGCTCAGCTTGACGCCCGGAGCCGCACCTTTTCTGAATCCCCCGCCACGGCGGGCCTGACGCTGCTCGGCCGTGTTCTGGTCAGCGCCATCTTCCTGCTGTCCGGCGCGTCCAAGCTTGCCGCGCCGGCGGCCATGGTCGGCTACATCCAGTCGGTGGGCCTGCCGTTTCCGCAGTTGGCCCTGGGACTGGCAGTCCTGGTGGAACTGGGGGGCGGCCTCGCCCTGGTCCTGGGCTACCGCACGCGTCTGGTTGCCGCCATTCTCGCCGTCTTCAGCGCAGCCACCGCGCTGGCCTTCCATGCCAACCTGGCGGACCAGAACCAGTTCATCCACTTCTTCAAGAACATCGCGATGGCAGGCGGCTTGTTGCAGATCGTGGCCTACGGCGCTGGCCGGTTCAGCCTCGACGCGCGCCGCGGCAATGCGTGAGTCTGGCCAGACCCAGGCAAAGCGGGAGCGGGGACAGCGGTCTGCGCAGAAACGGTGTGGACATGGGTACGTGTCAGGACGATGCGCCCCGTGATCCGGCGGGGCGGAATGCGCGCATCGGAAACGCCAGCACGAAGATCAGCGCGGCCAGCACCAGCGCGGCGCTCAGGATGTACAGGCTATAGGCAAAGCCGCCTGTCGCCGCCTTGATCGCGCCGACCATGACCGGTGCGACCAGGCCGGCGCTGCCGCCGATCGTGCTGATCATGGCGATGCCGCCGGCCGCGCCGCGGTTCGCCAGGATGCTGCCGGGAACGGTCCACAGGATGGTGAAGGCGCTGGCAACGCCCGCCGACGACAGCGCCAGGCAAAACACCGCGGCAAGCGGGCTGTGCATGAACATGGTGGTGAGCGACAAGCCGAGCGCGCCAACCAGCGCCGCCACGGCAAAATGCCAGCGGCGCTCCCCGGTGCGGTCCGAATGGCGTCCCACGGCGACGGAGGCCGCGATGCCGGCGACCGCCGGCACCACTGCGTAGAAGCCCACCTGCAGCACACTCAGCCCCATCATCTTCAGCAACGTCGGCTGCCAGAACGACAAGGCATAGATGCCCAGGATGACCAGGAAGGAGATCAGGCCGAGCAGCCACACGCGCCCGTCGCGCAGCGCGGCGCCGAAGCCGTGGCTGGTGCGGTTGCCATTCGTGGCCTGGTCCTCTTCGAGCAGGCGGGCTACCCGCTGCTGTTCCGGGGCGGTCAGCCACCTTGCCCGGGCGGGCCCGTCCGCCAGCACGAAGAAGGCCAGGATGCCCAGCAACACGCTCGGGATGCCCTCCAGCAGGAAGAGCCACTGCCATCCCCGCAAGGACCACGTGCCGTTGAGAAAGGTCATCACCAGTCCGGCCAGCGGGCCCGCGACGATCGGCGCGGCGCCGTAAGCCATGAAAAACAGCGCCGTGGCCTGCGCCCGCCGCCGCGACGGGTACCACAGCGTGAAGTAGAACAGCACGCCCGGCGCGAAGCCGGCTTCCAGCACCCCGATCAGGAACCGCAGCGCATAGAACTGCGTGGGCGTGCTGACAAAGATCATGGCCGCCGACGCCAGCCCCCACAGGCCCATGATGCGCAGCAGCGTGGCCCGCACACCGATCTTCGCCAGCATCAGGTTGCTCGGGACCTCGAACAGCGCATAGCCGAGGAAGAAGATGCTGGCTCCCAGGCCGAACACAGCATCGCTGAAGCCTAGATCCTCGCGCATCTGCAACTGCGCGTAGCCGACGTTGGTCCGGTCCAGGTAGTTGAAAACGTAGCAGATGCACAGCAGGGGAAGCAGCCGCCAGGTGATCTTGCGGAACAGTTCGCTGTCGGTGGCCGGATCGCCGGCCACCATGCAGACCCGCTTTGTCAGGGTGACGGTATTCATTGCGCGGCGCTCCTGTCTTCCTGGAGCGCGGCAGTCTTTGCGACTGCCAGTTCGCCGAATGCGGTCTCGCCCCACAGGTGGCTGGATGGCGCGCCGGGGAACAGCCAGTACGGCGTGCACTCGGACGAAGGCACGACATTGCTGAACGGATGGGCTTCCGAAGTGCCCGCGATGGTCTTCTCCAGCACCATCGACAGGTACTGGTCGTTGCTGCCCTCCTGGGTATTGCCGTTCAGGATCACTTCCGCGCCGGTGGCGCGGGCAAAGCGCCGGATGCCGTTGTGGCGCGAGTTCGCAGGCGCCCAGCTATCCGCCGAGACGCCGTTTTCGCTGCTGACGCGGATGCCGTCTGGCGCGCGGTACACCAGCGAGTGGTTGCCTTCCGTATGTCCTGGCGTATGCACGAGTGCCAGGCCGCGCCCCAGGCGCACGCTGCCGCTGAAGGCGACGATGCGTTCCGGCTGCACGCCCGCCAGGCCATTGGGACAGTACCAGTCGGCCTGTACCGGCAGCAGGCCGTGCACGCTGGCCAGTTCTTGCTGGTGCACCAGCAACCTGGCGTTCGGCAACAGCCCGGCGTGGCCGTTGCTGCCGAGCCAGCGGCGTACGTCCTGCGTGTGCAGGTGATCGTAGGTGATGTAGTCGATCTGCTCCGGCGCCACGCCGCAGCGCTCGAGCGCCTGCGGCACGGTGGCGTAGACGGGCGCGATGGTGCTGTGCAGGAATTGCGGCGTCTGCGTGCCCATGCGCTTGAAGTAAGGCGTCTCGGCGCCCGCCTCGAAGTCCGCGGGAGTGAACAACAGCGTGCGCAACTGTCCCGCGAAGTCCTCGTACTGGATCAAGGTCATGCGCGATAGCAGGTGGATCAGGTGCGGCTTGAGCATCTGCTGCGAGTACACGCCGTTGAACGCATACCAGGCAGGGTAGGGGACTCGCAAAAGGTTGAAGCTGCGCGCGAACCGTACCGGCGGCTCCTCCAGGAACTGTTCGCGGAACTGCTGCCCCGCGCGGCGCAGCGCGCGCAAGCGGTCCTGCGGGGCGGGCGCGCCGCGGGCGCCGTCGAAATCGGAGAGCGGCAACGGGCCGGACGGATCGGGTTCGCGTTTCATGCGGTGTCTCCTGTGGTCTTTGCTTTATCGTTTTTGTTTGTTCTCTTTCCCCCCAGCGTGGCAATGCTCAAAAGGCAGGTTCGGCCTGGTGCGCCTGCGGCTGCCCCAGCAGGCCGCCGATCAGCCGGGGCAATATCTCGGGCGGCGTTCCGGCCAGCAACTGGCGCATCATCGTCAGCGTGTCGAAATACACGCGCTCGCAGACCAGCCGCTCGTCTTCGAAGATGAACAGCGCGATCATGCGGCAGCGAAAGGCATTGCCCGTCGGCGGCAGGCCGCGCAGCGGGCCGCGGTGCGTGCCAAGCAGCCAGAACTCGACGATGACGGAATCGTCCGTGTGACGAAGCTGGATGATCTCGTGCCGTTGGTCGGGGAAGGCCTTGCGGCTGTCGATGTAGTACTGGCGCACGGTATCGGTGCCGTCGTGCACTTCGCCGCTCGGGATCAGCTCATAGTGCGGATGCGGAAAGGTAGCGAGCACCGCGTCGAAATCCTGCCGCGTTTCGTCGGCAAAGTGGTCAAGCACAAGGCGTTCGCGGTGTGCCTTGAGTTCGGAGGAAACGGTCATGTTGTAGCTCCATGTGGGGCAATCTGCGGATCGGTGCGGCTGGTGCCGCCATCCGTTGCCTGGAGCGATTATCTGCAGCGCGCCGCGGGAAGACTGTCGCGGCTTGGCAGTTGCTGATCCGGATAAACCCCGTGCCGGGGTTGATGAGGGCCGGGCGGCTACGCGTCCGCCGCTTCCTGCGCCGGCATGCCCATGCGTGTCGTCAGTTCGACATAGATGGCTACGCTCGCGGTCCGCAAGGGGTAGCAGGCAACCTCGTCCGAACGGGGTCTTCCGTGCGGCCGGTGCCGCGAACGCTTGCAGGCTGAGCAGCCCGGAGACCGGCATGGGCGCTATCGGCGTGCGCATGTTCCTCCCGAGTGCTTCGCCGGGGTACCATGCCGCCATGGTCAAACTTGCTCGCTCCCGAACCTCGGTCAGCCCGGATACGCCGCAGGCGCTGTTCTTGACCGGGGACGCCGCGGGCGCTGTCGGGCTGTTTCCTGTGATACCCGGCGCAGCGCTTGTCGTGCGTCGCCCATAGCCGTTCCTTGAGACGTTCCTTTTGTATTCCCTTGACGGAGCCTGTACGCATGCAAGAACCGAAAGCCGCCGATCTCCCTTCGCCACGTTTCGAAACCGGCCCGACGCTATGGGTAGCCGGACTCAGCGACCGTTTCACGCCGGACACGCACGCGGGCATCCCGGCACTCTGGCAGACGTTCATTCCCTATATCGGACAGGTCCCGGGCCAGGTGGGCTGGATCACCTACGGCTTGTGCTGCAATCCCGGGAAGGACGGCAGCTTCGAGTATGTCGCCGGTGTCGAGGTGCGGAGCCCGGACGGGCTGCCACCGTCCTTTCGCTCCATCAAGGTAGACCCGCAGCGCTATGCCGTGTTCGAGCATGCTGGCGATATCTCGACGCTGCACGTGACCTGCCGCACCATCTGGCAAACGTGGCTGCCGGCATCAGGCTTCCAGTCGGGGCATGCTCCCGATTTCGAGCGCTATAGCGCGGACTTCGATCCTGTCGCGGGAACCGGCACGGTGGAAATCTGGTTGCCGCTCAGGGACGCGGTGAGCGGGCCGGCATAAGGACTAGCTACCAGCATGTACAGAAAGCCAGCCGGCGTCATGTTTTTGATACTGCATTCGGCAAGCAGCTTCGCCACGGCACAGTGCCCACCCGACGCGTCCTGCGGCCCCTTGACGCCGGAATTCAAGGTGGCGATGTACGCCTCCATCGTTGCCTTCCCGATGGCGTGCGCGAAGCTGGATCCCGCGAATGCGGCTCGCTACACGGCAGCCCTGCAGACGGAGCTTGGCAAGCTGGACGCCGGGGACCGGCAAGCCATGGCCGAGGCGGCGCGCGACCCTGCTCTGCCAGAGATGCTGGCTGCCGCCGGGAAGAAGCTCGACGAGGAGCAATCGCCCCGGATGCTGCTGAAAAAATGCGACCGCGCCCTCCGGCGCTCCGAAGCGGGCGAGACGGCAAGCCAGAATCGATAGCGCAGCCGGCGCGCAGGCGCGCGCGGGGAGCTTGACAGCATTTTTGCCATCAGCCACCAAAAGGCCATCCGCGCAGGGTGTTGGGCCACGACCGACGCGTTCAGCCGGTTGTTGGCCGCGCCCCATCATTTGCTCCCCGTTTTGGGCTCTTCCGTGCACACCGCGTGGCCCCGCGCCCATGGCATGGCGTGTGCTCTGTGGGAAGGTAGAGCGCCTTTCGCGGCGTTCGTCCCCCACTTCGAAGGAGCACATCATGAATCGCAAATTCGCCTGTACCGCCATCACCGCCGCCGCAATTGCCGCAGCTCTCCTGGGAGGTACCGCCTACGCCTCCGGCCCGCGGGACAGTACCGTCTCCGGTGACAAATACGGCTACAACTTCCGCACTGGCAAGACCGACGCGTTCACCGACGGTGGCCGTAGCGGCAAGTTCGACACCTTCAGTGACGGCGCCCGCATGGTCGATCCGTACACCGACGGCGGACGCATGGTCGACCCTTACACCGACGGTGGACGCATGGTCTCCGGCATGGACCGCAGGGGCGTATCGGCCGAGCCTTCGCGCAGCTTCGACGTCTACACCGACGGCGCCAATACGTGAGTGGCTGGCAGCACCCGCCACGCCAGCATCTCGCCAGATCCGCGCATGCGGGCCTGGCGAGGGCTGGATCCCGGCCTATCCGGAATCGGCCGCGCAGCGCGTCGCGTGCATCCGCCTGGCGAGGTAGGCAAGGTTGTGCGCGACAAACAGCGCCAGCAGTATCGCAGCTACGCTCCAGGCAAGCGGCGGCAACCAGGGCAACAGGGCCGCTATCTCCGGATGCTTGCTGGCCCCTGACGTGACGATGGCAATCCGTGTGAACGCGGCGAGCGCGGACAGCGCGAACACCAGCCCGGTGAAGCAGCCTTCACGCCCGACATGGCCTGCATCAATGGCGGCGTTCGCAGCGGTGCCGAAGATCACTCCCCACAGCCCGCCTGTCACGCATTGCATGGCCAGGACCCCGGCAAGGGAAGCCGCCGACGCGAATCCGAACAGGGCCAGCGTGCCAAGCGCGGTGGCCGCCAGCAGCAGAACATAGGCCGGGAGGCGCCTGAAGACTGCGGATCCCGGCAACAGCACGCACAGCGCAAAGCCGATCCAGAATGCCGGCATGACGCGAACCAGATCGGACGCCGGCATGAATTTCAGGTATGCCGGCGCCGAGTTGACAGTTGTGTGGATCTGAAATCCCAGCGCCAGGGACCAGACGGCAGCAAAGAACAGCCAGATCATCCGCGCACGCCCAGYGCCGCGTGCTGTCATTCCTGCATCGTCAACAAGGGGCGCAGGCAATGTCTCGGCCCAGCGTAACGCTGCGACAGCCACGACGAGGCCCGCGCTTGCAACGACAAAGGGCAAGGTCGGCGATATACCGCGCAGCCAGACGGTAAGCGTGGGCGCCAGCGCGGCGGCGATGCCAAGGCCGAGAAAGGAGCACGCCACAAAGAACGGCGTGGCCGAAGTCTTCATGCTCCTGCTGATGATCACCATGGGCGGCGCGCGCAGCGCCGAAGATGTCGCGGCCCACACCGCGGTCAGGCCAATCAGGAGCACTGGTGAAGTCGCGTGCGGCAGCAGGACAAACGCGGCGCACGAAGCCACGGTCATGGCCAGTATCCACCCGCCAAGATGCCGCATCGCATTCGCGACACGATCCGCGGCAATGCCCAGCGCGCAATCCATGGCGACAAAGATCACCTGGTCCATCAACAGGATCCAGGCGGCATGTTCCCGGGGAATGCCCGCCTGCGCCGCCAGTTGCGGAAGAAACGCGAGGTATAGCGTCCACGTGACCGCGAGCAGGAATTGCACGGAACAAAAGATCAGGGCGCGCATTGATCTCTCCGGCTATGCATCGAGGGAATCGGTCATTCACCCGCGGCCGCGCGGCAGCATGCCCATGCCGCCAAACCCTTCACCACCAAGCATAGAGCAGGCGCTTGTTGCGCGAAAGCGTGCACTTTGTGCGGGACATGCACCATGTCCCGGGACGGATTCATCCCGCTGTGCATGCCGCAGCGTTGCCGGCTTGAGTCCCCCGCCACGATGAACAATACTGGGCCATAGGCTCGCAGGACGGAGTGGGCGGGACCTGCGCATGCCGAAGTCATATCAAGGAGCGATCCATGTTGCGCGACAGTCATGCATTCAGCGGATTCTCGGTCGACGACATCGCAAAAGCGACGGACTTCTATGGCGGAACGCTGGGCCTGGAAGTGACAAAGACCGGGGGCGTGCTGACGCTGTACCTTGCTGGCGGCAACAACGTGTTGCTCTATCCCAAGGCAAACCATGCGCCAGCCACGTTTACCGTGCTGAATTTTCCCGTGGAAAGCGTGGACCGCGCCGTGGAACAGCTGGGCAAGCGCGGCGTGCGGTTCGAGATCTACGACCTGCCTGGGCTGAAGACCGACGAACGCGGGATCTGCCGGGACAGCGGCGGCCCTGTCATTGCGTGGTTCAAGGATCCGGCGGGCAACATCCTCTCGGTGCTTGAGCCGATGTAGGTCTTTGCAGCCGGCGGCGGGGCAGCGGCAGATCTCTGCGCGATATCCGAGGTGACATCGCGGACGCAAGAAGGGCCGTTCATGCCACTTTCAGCCATCGTTTCGGCAATTATCAAAATTCGGAAACGATGACCTTGGTATCTGGCCATGAACCGGCCTGACAGGCTGGCTGACGGCGTGGCTACTCGTGGTGTCCCGCGCCTGACTGCGTGCCGGTGGCTCGAAGATCGGCCAGGTTTCTGGCGACAAGCCGCTGCAGGTTCCAGAGACTGGCATCCCGGATGCCAAGGCGCTCCAGGTGATCAACGGTCTGCATCAGGTACTCGGCACCGGATCCCCAATGGCCGACTGCCTTGCTCAGCACGCTTGCGATTTCCTCGTTGGTCACGCCGCCGACAAAATTGCGGCCCTTGCGATCGGCGGCAAAGACGATGGCGCGCACGGGGGTCTGTCCCGCCCTGGCGGTCACCCATCGGGGTGGGCTGGTGGGCGGCTTGACGGTCATCTCCCGCCGCCAAAGGATGCGGAGGACCTTCATTGCCCGGTCCCCGGCGATTCGATACAGTGCGCCACGGCAACTGCCACCCGGTACCAGCGACATCATCAGCCCGGGCTGTTCGGGCGTACCGCGGAACCGTGTGAGCCGGATGCAGAAGGCACGATGCCAGCCGTGCAGGGCGGCTGGCATCTGTTCGTCAACCTCAAAGCCCGGGTTCCACAGCAGCGAGCCATAGGCGAACAGCCAGATGTCCTGGCCGTGCCACGCGCCGGCGGCCAATAGCGCATCCAGGGATGCGTCGTAGTCGGCCTCGTTGTGGACGACGACGCCAGGGGCGGGCCCGGCGTCCTCGACCTTGCGCGCAATGCGCCCCACCAGGTCGGGCGTCAGGCGCGGCGGTGCCGAGCGGTGCTGATGTGTCGTAGCGGGCGGTTGCATCCGTGCTCCCCATTCACTGCCTCGCGGCGATGCGGCTCGGCTGCTGTAACGCTAGACCACGCGGCAACATAGAACAAGGCTGGGCCGGCCAGGTGCCGGCGCCATGGCGAAGTGGCGAGGTGACGATACCTCCACCGTGATCCCGCGGCTGGGGAGTGCCCTTTACCCAGCCGCCAGCCCCAGCGAGCGCAACTTCGCCCCCTGGTCGAAATACGGCCTCTCGCAAACGATCTTGTCGCTGCCTGGCGCGAACTCGAACGATGCCGCCATGCGCACCCGGAACGCGCGGCCCGTCGGCGGGTACACGGTGCCGTTTGCCTTCAGGGGGCCGAGATGGGTGCCGGTGAGCCAGAACTCCACCAGCACCGTGTCGTCCGCGGCCGCAATGGCGATGATCTCGTTGGCCTGGTCGGGAAAGGGTGTGCGCGACGACGCAAAGTAGCCGCGCACCGCTTCCTCGCCATCGAAGACCGCGCCGCCGCCGTGCATCTCGTAGCGCGGGTGGGCGAATGTGGCGATGACGGCGTCCCATTCCCGGGTGCACTCCAGGGCCATGTGATCGCGAACGGTCTGGATGCGGGCTAGAGACAAACTATCCATGTTTTGGGCTCCGTGATGATGCGTCGTGAATGCGTTGATGCGTTGATGTGTTGATGTGTTGACCCGGTTTGGTTCGATGGCGCGGGGCAGCCGCTCATTCCTGCGTGACGCCGGCGGTCCTTGCAACTTCCTTCCATGCCGGGATGTCGCGGGCATTCAGCCTGCCGAGTTCCTCGCCGCTCATCGGCGTGGCGGCGATGCCCATTTCCAGCAGGCGCACCCTGATTTCCGGCATGGCAAGCACCTGGTTCAATGCGTCCGACAGCTTCCGCACGATCGGCTTCGGCGTGCCGGCCGGTACATAGAGTCCCCAGCGGAACACACGGTCGAAATCGATGCCCTCGTCGACATAGCTCTTCACGCCGGGCAGGCTGGGCGAGCGCGAGGTACAGGTGCCAAGCGCCTTGACCTTGCCGGACTTGACGAAGGGCGTGCCTGAGGTCATGTCGACGTAACCCAGCTTGATATGCCCGGCAACAATGTCGTTGAGTACCTGCGGCACGGTCTTGTAGGGGATATGCGTCATCGAGGCGCCGGCGAGCTGCTTGAGCACTTCGCCGCAGAACTGTCCGGTGGAGCCGGTGCCCCAGCTGGCGTACTGCACCTGGTTGGGATGGCTCTTGGTGTACGCCACCAGCTCCTTCAGGTCGTTCGCCGGAAAATCGTTGCTGGCCACCAGCAGGATTGCGGCCGTGCCGACTTGCCCGATGGCGGTGAAATCCTTGACCGGATCGTAGGGCAGCTTGGTGTAGACGGCGGCGTTCAACATATGCGTGGTGGCGCCGCCGAGGGTGAAGGTATAGCCGTCAGGTGCGGCGCGCGCCACGGCTTGCGTGCCGATGATGCCGGAGGCACCGCCTTTGTTCTCGACCACGATGGGCTGCTTCAGGATCGCCGACATGCGTTCCGCGAGCACCCGGCCGAGAATGTCGCCACCGGAGCCGGCGGAGATCGGCAGCAACAGGCGAATGGGGTGGGAAGGATAGTCGGCGGGGGATTCCGCGGCTTGCGTGGCGGACACGGGCGCTGCGAGCGCGACGAGGAGCGAGGCGGTGGCGAGGTAGTGGGGCATTGGGGTGTCTCCTGCTTCTTTGTGATGTGCTACAGGGCCTGTCCGGCGCTTCGGGCCTGCCGGTCACAGACCCAGCCCGCCATCCACGACCATCTCCAGACCGGTCACATAGCGCGATTCATCGGATGCAAGAAACAGCGCCGCGTATGCAATATCCCATGGCGTACCCTGCCGGCCCATCGGGCAGCGGCTGTTTCGGAACTCGCGCGCGGCTTGCACCGCCGCCGCGTCGCCATCCGTGAGATGGGCCGCGTGCGGCGTATCGATCAGGCCGGGCAGGATCACGTTGCAGCGCACCTGCTCCGCCGCATAGCGGCGCGCAAGGATGCGCGTCATATGGTTGAGCGCGGCCTTCGATGCGTTGTAGGAGAGAAAGGGCATGGGCCCCCATCTGCGGCTGGCGATCGAAGAGATGTTGATGATCGAGCCGCCACCCTGCGCGATCATGTGCGGCATCACCTTCTGGCAGGCGAGCATGGCGCCCTTCAGGTTGATGTCGAACACGCGGTCCCAGGATTCCTCGGTGATGTCTTCGAGTTCGGCGATCTCCTCGATGCCCACGTTGTTGTGCAGCACGTCGATGCGGCCGTAGTGCCCTCGGCAGGCGTCCACCATGGCTGCCAGCCGCGCACCGTCTCGCACGTCGGCCTCGAAGGCGCTGGCGCGTCCACCCTCGGCTTCGATCTGGCTCGCGGTGCGCCGGGCCAGCGCCAGGTCGCGGTCCACGCACAGCACCGCTGCGCCTTCGCGTGCATAGACGATGGCGGCGGCGGCGCCGTTGCTGGTGTCGGCGCCGATCGAACCCGCGCCGACAACGATGGCTGCCTTGCCGGCAAGCCGGTTCATTCCCTTGCGATTGCTGTCCGGCATGCTGTGCCTGTCTCCGTGGTGATCCCTTTTCATGGCCCCGCGCCGATGGGGATGCGAAAAATATAGCACAGGATTGAAACGTTTCAAGTCAAGGGTAAACGACTGGCTGCGGCGACGCGGAATAAAGACAAGACGCGAAGATGCCCTGTGGGAAGCAAGCCTTAGCTGGCCGCGCTCTTTGCCCTTGGCCGTAGCGGCTTCCTGCGCGTGCGCGCATCGATTGCGGCGCACGACTCGCGCAGGATCAKGTCGCAGGTCAGCATCAGGTGCCCGGTGGGGGTGGATTCGCCGCTGCCTTGCGCCTGCGGTTCCATTTCGGCAAGCAGCAACTGCGCCGCATGGCGCCCCATATCCTGCAGGCTCCAGCTCAGGGTCGTCAGCTCGGGGGTGTGCACCTGCGCCAGTTCGGTATCGCCCACGCAGATCACCGACAGGTCGCCGGGAATGTCCTTGCCGCACTGGCGTGCCGCTTTTAGCGCGCCGGCCAGCAGCGTGGTGCCCAGTCCGAAGATGGCGGTAGGCGGCGCAGCCTGCTGGAACAGTGCCAGGCATTGCGAGAAGGCGACATCCATCGAACTTGTGTCGATGCGCACGAGGTCCAGTGCTCCGGTAGCGCCGCGCGCTGCGGCGGCCGTCTCGAAGGCATGCCAGCGCTCGCGCGCGGGGCGCAGGTGCGAGCTGGGGAAGAGCAGGGCGATGCGACGGTGGCCGAGGTCGAGCAGGTAGTTCGCCGCTTTCAGCGCACCGCTGAAATGGTCCACCTTTACGCTAGGGCGGTCCGGGGCGATATCGCGGTCGAGGATGACCAGCGGCGCATCGATTTGCGCGATCTGCTGCTGCAGCTTGGCCGAGCTTTCGGAGCCGGGCGCAAACAGCACGCCGTCGACGCCGACGCGGGCAACGTCGAGCAGCAACTCGCATTCGCGTTCGGTGTCGTTATGCGTGTCTACCAGCAGCAAAGTGTAGCCGGCTTCGCGCAGCACGTGTTCGGCCGCGCGCACGATGACGCCATAGAAGCGGTTGGTGATATCGGGCACCAGGCAGGCCACCAGCCGGGAGCGCCGCGAGCGCAGGCTGCGGGCGGCGGCGTTGGTGACGTAGCCGATCCTGCGAGCGACCTCGACCACGTGCGTGACGGTCTCGGCGGAGGGCCCGCCGCGTCCCGCCATCGCATTGGATGCGGTACCCACCGAAACGCCCGCTTGCTCGGCCAGGTCCTTCAGGGTCGGCTTGCGCTGCGCTTCAGTGGTCTTCTTCATGGGACTCCGCGGATCTCGTCGTTTCCTGATGCCGGCAGTGTAGCATGGGCATGAAACGATTCAATCGCGCGGAGCGGACTTGCGGGAAGCGCTTCAGGCCGCCTTCTTCAACGTCGCCAGCGCCTGCCGGCCAGCCGCCAGTTGCTGCGCCACTTCCGCGACGCGCGCACCCAGGTGCTCGGCCGTGCGCAGGTCCGCCAGCGGGGGCACCACATCCGAGCTTTCGTCAGCGTTCGACTGCGCGGCCGCGCCCAGGAAGAAGCCGTGGCGATTCAGCGAATCCTCGGTCGACTTCGAGTTATTGTGTCCCGGCGGCAGGCCAAGGTTGACCCAGTGCATGCCGTGCTGGGCGGCGAAGATCGAGATCTGCTGCAGTGTGGCCAGCTTGTCGCCCGAACGCGATGCCGCGTTGGTGAAGCCCGCCGCCACCTTGTTGGCCCACTTGCCGCCCTTGGCGAAGACATTGCGCGAGGTGGCGTCCATAAAGCCCTTGAACTGCGCCGATGCGCTGCCCATGTAGGTGGGCGCGCCGAAGATGATGCCGTCCACGTTCTCGAGCGTGTCCCAGTGCTGGTCGATGTCGTCGACGCTGATCAGCAGGCTTTCCACGCCATCGACGCTGGCGGCGCCGCGTGCGACGGCCTGTGCCTGCTTGGCGGTATGGCCGTAGCCGCTGTGGTAGACGATGGCGATCTGGGTAGCGTTGGCGTTCATGATATGGGCCTCAAAGAAATTTGAAATATTTGAATGTGGCCTGCATCGCGTTGGTCGTTTGATTGCTGGGCCGGTGAAGCAAGTCTAGGCATCTGCCGGCGCAGTTGGTGGGAACAATCTCAACCAGTTGTTGAATTATTTTGAATGAACGGGCGGCGTGAGAGATTTGGTACGTCTGGCCCATCGCGCCAGCCGCGCGTGCCGGTGCCGGAACAGGCATCTCACCACGGCGACCATTGCGCCTTCACAACCTGGCAGCCAGGCTGCAGGCCCCCGCAACTTGAAAGCCAGCCGGTCGCGTACCTCGCAAAAGCCATCGGCCGTATCGCGAATCGTCCGCTCGTGCACCCAGCTGCGCATGGTCAGCATCCGCGACGTTTCCCTGAACCGGTACCCGGGCCCGACCTCCGCCAGCATGATGTCGTCCGCGTCCACCGGAAGCACGCAAAGCGCCAGCAGCCAGCTGCGGCCGAGGCGCTCGCCAAGCGGCAGCTCGTCGAGCGTCCTGCCTCGCATGGCGGCCGGGGCCGTCATACGCAGCCAGGGAAACAACTCATCGTTGATGCCTTCCGCCGTGGTCGCGCGGTGCCAGGCCTGGCTGGCGCGCACTGGCAGCGGGGAGGCAAGCTCGAACATCAACGGCATAGGAGGCCATCCGGCAATGGTTGAATCCGCTGGCCATGATAACGGAAGGGCACTCCCGCACTCGATGCTGCGCCGGATCAGGAGGATGGCGTCAAGCCGGCAACGGCTACAGTGGCAGGTTCATGCCGGATCACGTGGAAACCCTCGCCCTCCGATGGCGCAACGAAGTATCGGGTGATTTCATCGAACTGCGCATCGCTGGTCTCAAACGCATGCGTGCCGCTGGCATTGCGGGCGCGCAGGCGTGCCTTGCACAAGGTGTCCGGCATATCGAGATAGTGGAGCTGATGCGGTACGCCCGCCTGCTCGAATATGGCCCTGGCCCAGCTTCGGCTGGCCGGCGTGTTGGCGGGGAAATCGAGCACGACCGACATGCCCGCCAGCAGCAGTGCCTCGATGTGGCCGGTCATGGCGTCTCGCAGCCTGCCGGCGCAGCGGACATAATCGGAGATCGCCCGGATTTCCCCAGGGTAGAGGCGCGACAGCCAATCGTCCTCGCTGATCAGCACGGTCGCCGGACGGGCCGCGAGTTGCTTCGCCAGCGTCGATTTTCCTGCGCCGATCTTGCCGCAGACCATATAAAGGGTGGCGGGTGGTCGGGACGAGGGAACGTTGTGTGGCTGCATTTCAATCTCCTTGGCGATGAAAGCCCCGGGAGACGGAAACAAAAAACCCGCCTCATGGGGCGGGTTGCTTTGTGTGCTCAGGCCACGCGCTAACCCACCATCCGGGGGATGGTGCGAATAATCGAAGGGGTTTGCACGCGGTTCATGAGATGGAGGATAAGTGACTGCGCGTTGGCACGCAATCACTTTGGAACGAGTGCCACCCGGCACCCAGCTGCGCATAGTCAGCATCCGCGACGTTTCCATGAACCGGTACCCAGGTCCGACCCCGGCCAGCATGATGCCGTCTACCGTCCACGGGCAGGACCGTCAAAGGAGGCTCCCGCCAGTTCCAGCGTGCTGCCTCGCACTTCGCTCTTCACGGGATCGGTCTTTTTCCACTGCTTCTTCGGCACCATCAGTTTCCAGGTCGCCTCCTTGTCCGGACTCCGGAAGAGGGCAATGACCCCGACATACTGCGCGTCGGCATGCATCGGCTCGCTCAGGCTTACGCTCGCGTCCGGGCGCAGCACCACGTCCCTGGCCGCTAGCAGATCGGCCTTGAGGGATTCGAGGTCATTCGTCTGCAACTGCGCATAGCCCAGCTGTTCAAAGGCCTGCGGCGATTTCAACTGGTAGATCCGCACCACCGTCGACAACGATTGTCCGGCGCCGTTTGCATTTAACGACGGCCGGCTGGTGAGATCGAGGCTCATGGTCTTGACCTGCGTCGTGAAGGCCCATTTCGTGGCCTCCACCGTGCTGTCCTTGACTGCCTGGCCCACGCCGCAACCAGCYATATGGGTGGCAACCAGCAGTAGGGCACCGTTTCGAAGCTGTCGCCTCATCGTGTTGATCCTCTTTGTGCAGCGTATYGCTGCGTTTCATTGACAGTGCGGGTTCAGCGTTGCGCCGGCATCCCTGAGCTGTGCCCGCGCCAGTTCCCGAGTTGCACGCGGGTAACGGCATCGCTGGCGCCCGGGGCGTCGGCTTCGCTGTGCCGCCTGAGCTGCGTGGTGTAGCCCAGGCTCACCTGGTCCGAATTCAAGGCCGGCGCCGGCATCAGCGCGGGCCTCACATGCATCTCCAGATGCGCGTGCGCTGCATAGCCCAGGTAGAAGCGCAACAGCGCCGTCACCTCCCGGTGGATGGTCCGGCCCGGCATCAGCCCCAGCACCGAGTCGCGGTCCTGTGGCGTGATCACCACGCGTACGGTGTTTGCGCGATCGTAGAAGCCGCGTCCCAGCACACAGTTTTCCCCTAGCGGCATCCGCTCGGTGGCATCGAGGCGCACCCACACCGGGTGGAACTCCTCCACCGTGATGCGCGCGTCCGGCACGGCATGCTGCAGCACGCCGGCGAGGCCTTCGGCGGTGCGTGTGCGCTGGCTGGCCAGCCCTAGCATCGACAACAGCTTGCGCGTGCCGACGGTCTCTTCGGTCCGCGCCTGTCCGGCGCCCGGCTTGCCGAGGCCCAACCCGAGCAGGCTCAGCAGATAACACGACACCTGGTCCTGTCCGCCCTGCCGGAAGCCCACCGGATAGCGGTACTTGCGCGCAACGCGGTAGAACTGCGTGACGATCCGGTGGTGAAACAGGTCCAGAAAGGCCGCCAACGGCTCTGCCCCGTCGCGGCGCTGGGCAATCTCGTCCACGAAGTAGGAGGGCATGCGCGCATCCACGCCGTAAAGGCCCAGGAAGGTTGTCCGCACGACCGGTGGCCGGTCGGGGTGGTCGCTGTCGCGCTCCACCGCATCGATCTCCCGCCCGGGAAAGCCTAGCCGTCCGTGCGAGCGAAACCGCACGGGCTCGTTGGCAGGAGAATCGGTGGTGCCCAATGGCGGCTGCTGCGGCGCGGCCAGTTCGATCAGCTCGCAGAGCCGGAAGAAGTTCATCTGCGGCGCATGGGCGAGCAGCGCCGGCAGCAATGCGCTCTCCTGCGCCTGCGTTGCTGTCAGTTTCGGCAGGCTCAAAACGGTGCCCCCTCGCCCTTGCTGTCGGGCCATGCGAGCCGCTTGCCGCTTGGCTGCGACACGATCACCAGCCGGGTATACAGGTTCAGCGTGGCATAGAGCGACAGGAACCGGTTGAGCATCTCGCCGAAGAGCTCGACGTCGCCCTCGCCGGCGAAACGGGTGCTGTCCAGCGATACCTCGATCTCCACGCCGCGCAGCAGGCCGCCTTTAACGAGCTTTTGCAGGGGCCGGTGCCGCACGTCCGTGATGGCATCGATGCGCCGGCGGTTCATCTCGCCTTCCGTCCAGTCGTAGAGGGCAAGACTGCCGCGCAGGACCTCGGCATCGAGCAGCGACAGGTAGTTTGGCGCCAGGTGCGACAGCACGCGCCAGTGGAAGCGGTCGGCGGTGGGCGGGTACACCGGCAGGGTCGGTGCGGTCAGGTTGCGCACCGCGCCGATGTTGGCGAACCCGTTTTGCATACGCGTAATGCCGGCCTCGCGCAGACCCTTGCGGGGCAGCATGCCGTTGGTGCCCGTGACCGACAGCGACAGCGTCTCCTGGGGCAGGGTCTGTTGCTGCTCCCAGGCATGGCCGCCGAGCACCACCCAGGTGTCGAACCTGCCCGAGGGACCGCGGCGCACCCGGGTGTGGAAGTAGCGCTCGGGCATCTCATGGCGCAGCATGCCGCCCCGGTGGCGAAAGGCCGCGAACGGCGCGTACTCGAAGCGCGCGCCGCTCGCTGCCTCGAAGCCGCGCACGGTATCGACCGAGTACGCTTCGACATGCTGCCCGTGTTGCTCCATGGCCCGCACCCGGTACTCGGTCTCGACGTGCGTGACCGTGATCGGGTCGGCTTCCAGTTCGAACAGGTTGATGATGGGCGTGCAGAAGAGCCGCACGTTCTCCGCCGAGAAGCGCATGTCGTCGGGGAACGGCCTGGYCAGTACCGCCTCCACGTCAACATGCCCGGTACCTGGCGGGATGGCGCCCATGTCCAGCCCCACCAGATCCACGAACATGAACTTCTCGGGAAAGGTGAAGTACTCCAGCAGCAGCTGGTAGCCACCAAAAGCATTGTCCGGCTTGGGCCACAGGCGTGCCTGCGCGTCGAAGCCGGCCGCTTCCAGCGCCAGGCCGGGCATCGCCTGGGACGCGCCCGGGCGTTGCTCCGGGTAGCCGGGGATGCGCACCTGCATGGCCAGCGGCCGGGCGGTCAGCGCGGCATACAGCGCCAGTGCCAATGGCCGGTCGGCATGGAGGTAGAGCCGCAGGCGCGGCACCGCCAGYGGCTCGCGCAGTGCCTGCGCCTGTAGTTCGAGCCTGAACCGGATCACCGAGCGGCCATCCTCGCGCGCATAGGCGTTGGCCTCGGTCAGGCGCAGCGGGTACAAGTCGACYGCTTGCGTGGTCCGGTAGATGCATTGCACGGCATCATTGCCACCGGCTGCCTGCGTGCCAAGCGGCACAGGGTCGGACAGCACCTCCAGTCCGGCCGGCACGGTTTCGTGGCGCTGCARCGTGTCAAKGGTCGGGGACAACTCGAGGATCGACAGCGACGGGATCATGCGCAGGTAGTGCGGCCACAGCATGCTGACCAGCCCTTCGGTCAGCTCCGGCAGCTCGTCGTCCAGCTTATGGCGCAGCCGCCCCAYCAGGAAGGCRAAGCCCTCGAACAGCCGCTCGACATGGGGATCGCGCTCGCCGATGCCGTCAATATTGAGCATGCGCGCACGGTCGGGAAACGCCTGGGCGAACTCCTTGCCGGCTTCGCGCAGGTAGCGCATCTCCGCTTCGTAGTAGCGCAGGATTTCGTTGTCTTGGGTGGGATCGGTCATGAGGCTGTCAGTTAACTCGCCGGTCAGGCGATGGCCACGGCACGGGCCGGGTCGATGGCGGTCAGATCGCCGAGCAGGGCTTCGATACGTTGAGCAAGAGCGACCTTGTCCGCGTCCTTGCGCGTCATGCGGGCCTTGARCAACCGCAGCAGCTGCTGCTTGGCCTCGAACGCGAGCGAAGGCTCCCAGGTGGCCAGCTGAAAGCGCTGCGCGTTCACCTCGAGGGCGCCCAGCAAGTGCAACGCCGTGTCCGCGCGACCCGCACGTTCGGCCACGCGCGCCATCACCAGTTGCCGCACGAAGCGGTCGCGCTCACCGTCCGGCGCCGGCAGGCCCTGCAACCAGGCGAACGCGGCATCGAGGCTCTRTTGGGCGGCGAGGTCCGCCGCCTGGGCTTCCGTCTCCGCCCAGTCGGTGCTGGCGGACGCGACCGATACCGGCACCATGGGCTCGCCGCGCTCGATATCACGTACCGTGGCATGGCGCGCAATCCACTCCAGCGTGGTGTCATCCGCAAACGGCGTGCCGTCGGTGAAGGCCAGTTGCGCGAGACCGGGCAGGCGTTCGAGCATCAGCGCACAGTCGGTGGCGAGCAGGTCGCGCGCGCGGGCATACTCGCCACCCGCCTGATCCTGGGCGGTGAAGGCGTAGTACTGCAAGTCCAGCCAGAAATGATTCGCGCCTTCGGCGAAGGCCTGCTCGACGCGGTCGAGGAGTTCCGGCCACTGCTTTTG
>NZ_JBFTLX010000064.1:0-28266 GCF_056396665.1 Cupriavidus sp. 05T313
GATCGCCGTGATTGGCCTGTGGCGCTCGCGCCGGGTGCCGCCGATCAAACTGGAGCGTGCCGTCAAGCCGGTCATGGCCGCGGAATAGAATGCTGGGGACAGGTCACGGAAATCGAGTTGGTTGTAAAGCCGCCCGTCGCATGCACGGTGCCGCAAGCAGGAGATCGGAGTGGAATTGGAGCGACAAAGCCTGGCTGTACTACAGCAGTTCGGGCGAACTTACCGGGCGTATGCGTCGGCTTTCGAGCAACGCATCGGCCACCCGTTGCCGCGCTGGCGCATTCTTTATGCCTTGCACGGCCATGCCGGCCCCATCGCACAGAAACCGCTGGCCGACCGTGTCGGCATGGACCCCGGCGCGCTCACGCGCCAGCTCAAGGCGCTGCAGGAGCTGGGCTGGGTGGAGCGCAATACCAGCGAGCGCGACAACCGCGTGACCAACGTCACGCTGTCGGCGCTGGGCCATGGCATTGTCGAGCAGGCATTGCCGCTGCGCTCGGCCTTTCTGCAGGACGTGCTGGACAAGGTGTCTGAAACCACCATGCGCAATCTCTCAAAGGGTCTGGAGCAGCTTGAAGCCGGCATCGCCGAGGCCGTGCTTCGTACGCAGCAGGACAAGGCCGACGCCGCCTGAGCCATTGCTTGCCGGCGCAAGGGGGGCGGTTTTCTGCGCGTCCTCTTCCGCGGGGCGTCTTCCCTCGTATCCATGAATTCTCCGCATCCGCTGCTTCGAGGGCTGCCGGATCAGCGGATGCTGTTGCTCGCGCCACCGAACAGCGCGGCAATGGCGAGCGGATTGGAAGGGAAATAGAAGTGCGTGTAGGAAGCGGTCAGGGCAACCTGCCGGAACACAGCTTCACCGCGCGCGCCATCGCGCGGCACGGTGGAATGGCAGTAGGGCGCCAGCGGCGTTTGCGCGCTTGAGTAGTGGAAGGTGTGGCCGCGCACGGTGCCTTCCGGCAGCGCAAGCTGTTGATGACCCAGCGCGGCCAGGCGGGCTTGCATCGTCACCGTGCCAGGCAGCAGGCCCGCCATGGCGTGGCTTTGCCCGGCTTTGTCCACCAGCGTCTCGAACAGCGCCATCATGCCGCCGCACTCGGCCAGGATCGGCAGGCCGCCGGCATGGGCGCGGCGCAGGCTGTCCAGCATGCCGGTGTTGGCCGACAGGCGCGCGGCGTGCAGTTCGGGATAGCCGCCGGGCAGCCAGAGCGCGTCGCAGGCGGGCAGGGCAGGGTCATTCAGCGGGGAGAAGAAGACGAGCCGCGCGCCGAGTGCCTGCAGGGTGTCGAGGTTGGCCGGATAGAGAAAACGGAAGGCGGCGTCGCGCGCCACGGCGATGGTCCGGCCGGCGAGCAACGGTGCCAGCGCGGGTAATGGCGGCGCTGCGGCAATTTCCACGGTTGTTGGCAGGGCGCCAATCGGCTGCCCGGCCAGCGCATCCGCCAGACGGTCCAGCCGCGCGTTGAGGTCGGGCAGTTCATCGGCCGCGAGCAGGCCCAGGTGCCGCTCGGGCAGCGCGGCCGCATGATCGCGCGCGAGCGCGCCGGCCCAGGCGATATGGGCAGGCAGGCTCTCTCGCAGCATGTCGGCATGCCGCGGGGATCCCACGCCGTTGGCCAGCACTTGCATGGATGCCAGGGGCTGCCGGCCATAGCCAGCTAGGCCGTAGGCCAGCGCGCCGAACGTTTGCGCCATCGCCCCTGCCTGGATCACGCTGAGTACGGGCAATCCGAAATGGCGTGCCAGGTCGGCACTGCTGGGCGTGCCGTCGTGCAGCCCCATGACACCCTCCACCAGGATCAGGTCGGCTTCGCGTGCCGCCTGCGCCAGGCGCGCGGCGGCGTCGTCGGCGCCGGTCATCCACAGGTCCAGCGAGTGCACCGGGGCACCGCTGGCGGCCGCGAGAATGGACGGGTCAAGGTAGTCGGGGCCGCTCTTGAAGACGCGCACGGTGCGGCCCTGGCGTCGATGCAGCCATGCCAGCGCGGCAGTCACCGTGGTCTTGCCCTGCCCCGAGGCCGGTGCCGCCACCAGCAAGGCAGGCACCCGCAGCGGCCCGGTTGCATCGAGGCGGGTGCCTGGGGCGGTGGTCGTGGCGGGACTGGCGGGGACGGACATGGCGATGAAGGTGGCTGGGACGGTTGAGCGGTACGGCCGTGAACGGCGCAGCGGACGGGCGGCAGACGGCAACAGTGCGCACCGTTGCTGCGGCGTTGCGATTATAGCCACTCGGACTGGCCGCCTGGCGCCCATGCCGGCGCATCGTCCCGGTGCGGAAGGACCAGCCCCTGCTGGGCCGCGAAGTCGAACAACTCGCGTTCGTTGGTGGCCCCGAGCTTGCGCATGGCGCTGTTCTTCTGGCGGCTGATGGTCTTCACGCTGCGGCACAACTGCCCGGCGATCCCTGTGACCGAATTGCCGCTCAGGTATAGGCGCATGACCTCGGACTCCCTCACGGACAAGCGCAGGGCGCCTGCACGGCCCGGCGCGTAATGAGAGCCGGAATGTTCCAGCACGCGTGCGGCGGATTCACCGATGAATTGCAGCCCGCGCTCGACGCGGATGATGGCGGTCACCAGTTCGTCCAGGTGCGAGTCCTTGAGCAACAACCCGTGTGCCCCGGCGTTGAGGATGGCGCGCAAGACCAGGGGATTGGTGATCATGGTCAGCACGACCACCCCGAGCGCCGGATAGTGGCGCCGCAGGTTGGCGAGCAGGCGGATGCCATCGTTCGCGTTGCGGCAGGGCATGTGGTAATCGGTGACGACAATATCGGGCCGGAACGCGCGGGTGGCATGGAGCAACTCCATGGAATTGCGGGCATCGCCGCATATTTCCCAACCGGTCTGGCTCCGTAACTGGCTCCTGACCGCAAGCGTGATGGCGGGATGGTCATCGGCAATCAGGATTTTCAATGGCATGGCAATACTCCTGCGCGGGCGCAGGCATGCGCGGTGTCGTGGCCGCGCATGCCTGACGCAAGCTGGAATGGCTTGCGGCACGGATGCCGCGAAGAGGGAGGGCCTTAGGGGCGACCCGGGCAACCCGGACAACCGACGGCGTCTTTGAAAAAACGCGCCGCACGGCTATCGCCGCGCGGCGCGAACAGCACAGGAACAAAGCACCTCCAGGCGCGTGCTTCGCTCGGACGAACGGGAAGCGGGAGGTGCCTGAGCAGGATAAGCGCCGGTGCCGGCCTTCGGTCTGAGACGATTCTCAATTTGGCGCGGAAAGCGGCCAAGGCTGGCGCGAACGGCCAGCAGCGGGCAAGCGCGCCGCGGTGCGGCGTGCTTTGTTATTCGCCTATTCGCCGGTGGATCAGGCGGCGTAAGCGGTGGTGCGGCTCTCGTGTGCCTGGTGGCGGCGGTCTATGGCGCTGACGGGATCGTGCAGGACTGCGCTGCCGATCTCCATGATGCCGAGCAACGTCTTGCCGGCGTTGGCGCGGGTGGGTGCCCAGAAATGCAGGGCGGCCCATTCGGGGAAGCTGCTCGGGGGTGCCAGCAGGCGCGTCTTGTGATGGCGCGTGACCAGCGGCACGTTGAAGTCGAGCAGCGGGCAGATGCCGCCCGCGGCAAGCAGCAGCGCAACTTGCGTGTGCCACGAGGGCACCACGGTTTCCCGATAATCCGGATCGTGCGCGAGACGGTTCAGGAAGCCCTGCAGCGGGCTGCCGGGTTCGGTGTCCTCCTGCAGCAGGATCCATTCGTGCCTGCCTTGCGCATTGTCGTGGCCGCCTGGCCGCGCGACGCTCACCAGCCGGCGCGGGGTTGCCATGATGTTGTGCAGTGCAACGTGATCCGGCACATAGTGGCTGTCAACCACAAAGGCGCAATCCAGCTCGCCGCTGCCGAGCTGCGCGGCCAGCGTGGAGTCGGCGACGACCGGGCGGGTCATGAAGCGGTCATCCGGGAACTGCTCGCACAAGGTAGTCAGTATCTCGGTGATCACCGGATCTCCGATCGACGGTGAAAACCCGATCGAGATGCGGCGGTGAGGGCTGCTCGCTTCGGCTGCCGGCGTGAGCGGGCGCACCAGGTGAGCCCATTTCGACAGGATCTGGCGCGCGGTCTGTTCCAGCCTCAGGGCGTGGGCGGTTGGCTCCAGCGTGCCATTGCGCTTGATGAAGAGGGGGTCGCCGGTGATTTCGCGCAGACGCGCGAGGCTGTAGGCAATGGTCGGAACCCGGCTTTGCGTGCAGGCAGCGACGGCGCTGAGGTCAYGATATTCCATCAATAGAACGAAAACATGCAAGAGCTTGGTGCTGACATGCCGCATGGTAACTTCTCCCGATTTGAAGCTTGTTTTTGTCTTCTTCTTGTTTTGTCCCTCCGTCACGGCGACAGAGCACCCTCCACCGTGACAGATAAGACGGCCCTTCCGGTTTTGCCATGCCATGTTTCATACGCTGCGGCGGGCCAGAAACCAGGGCCGGCGCGGCTTCCGTACGTTAGCGGGGCGTGGCAATCTTCAATATTTCCCAACTAAAGTTGGGAAATGACGAAGCAGTTCTTCCATGCTGTGGCCCGGTATATAGGCGCAACGCTGAAAAAATGCATAGCCGACCGGCTTCGCGTTGCGGTTATCGTCGCCCGTCTTGCCCGGGGCGCGAGGCCCGGTTGCCAGCGATCGAAATTTAGTTAATGCCAGACAAGATTAATACATAACTTTGAAACTTGCCAGTGGTCTTCTAAAGGCATTTTTCTAAACTCCAATCAAAAAATACTCTTTGTTAGGACATAAAGACATTGCGAGGGTGGTTGTGTTTTATAGGTCATAACTTCGGAGGTTTGTCAGGTTCAGAGGATGAAAAATGATTTTTTTTGCACATTTTTAGGCGATTTTTTGTGCGGGATCACGAGAGGATGGCAAATCCGGAATCTCGAGCCGTTATCAGAGATTGGGGAAATGGAATGTCAAATTTAGGCAATTGACTAACTTTCTTTGGCAGAAATATCGGCGATCCGAACGCCGCGAAACTAGATTTCGAAATGATTTGGTTCGCGAATTGAAAATATTGAATTGCTTTTATGTCCAATGGCGCTATAATAGAAGATTTTTCTTCGTGGTCTGTTGTTGCCTTCCGGGCGGCGCGCGCCCCGCACCGGGCTTCCTCTCCAATTTCCTTAACTCGCGGCTTGAACACACTGAATTGCCTTTTGCGGTGCGGGTGGTAACTTTGCGGGCAGGGGTGGAAGTGGTCACGCCCGCGCAGAGGCGCGAGCGGCCTTTGCTAGCGGAGGCAGGCAGTGAACAGACGTTTCTCGGAGGAACAGATCCGCGGGTACCTAGCGGAAGCCGCGACCGGCGTGCCGGTCCGTGAGCTCTGTGCGCGCTATGGTTTTAGCGACGCGTCTTTCTATGGCTGGCGCATCAAGTACGGCCAGGGCGCCGGCAGCGAAGTGCGCGACAGCCGCAAGATGCGCGACCTGCAGGATGAAAACGCGCGCCTCAAGAGTATGCTTGCGGATGCACTGCTCAAGCTCGAGTTGCTGCGCAATCGTCATGGTCGTGCCGGCAACGGCAAGGAACGAAACTAAGTCCGAATCCGAATCGTGCTTGCATTGCCGGCGGCTGCCGGCCTTAAGGGAGGGACATCGGAAACTTGCGGTTTTTCGGTATCTGCCGGCAGGGCGACCCCTGGAAAATTGTCGCGGAAGGCGAATTGCGCCCCGCTGTGGAGAAACTGAAAAATGAAACGGGCTTCAATCATCATGGCTGCCGCACTGGGCCTGGGGCTGTCCGCCGGGCAGGCCAGCATCGCCGCGGAACTGGAAGTCCCTGCGCCAATGGTCGCGCCGCCACCGCCGCGGCTCCTGCTGGACCCGGCTACCGATAATGTCGGGCCGGCGGCGGACGGGACCCTCACGCCATCCCAGCGCACGCATTGCCAGACCTTGCTCGACAGGATCAGTGCGCTGCCTGCGGGGCCGCAATGGTCCAACAGCAAATCCTCCGTGACCACCGCCGATGGCAGTACCCATCCCATGCTGGAGCGGGGGGCCGATCGCAAGCAGCTCGAAGAGGCATATCGGCAGGAATGCGCTCAAGAGAAGCGATGACGCGCCAAGTGCCGGGCCAGGGGGAGTTGCCAGTGCGGTTGGTCCTTAGTTCGTTACGCAGCGCTCCGGCGTGATCGTGACTTCGCCCACGGGTTGGTTGCCATTTCCCAGATAGCGGTAGCTGAGTGTGACTCCGAGCCGGCCCAACACCGGTACGTCCGGGTTGCGGCAGATGCCTCGGGCCAGGACAGGACCGGCGCTAGTCATGAAGGCCACCGTGCCTTCGCGGGTCGCGTCAACGCCAACCAGCCGGAGCCGGAACGACACATGTTTGCCGGGAGCGGCGCTGCATCCTTCCAGGCGCGTTGCGCCATCCAGCATGAATGGTCCTGCGCGCGTCAGCTCCTGGCAGGCCGCGCTGAGCTCCGCATCGGGTCCGGCGCCGCCGCCGGTCAGGCGCGTGACGCCGCTCATGCCGGTGCTTTTGCCCTGCACGGTGCCCAGCAGCAATCTGGCCAGCTTCGACAGCGATGGCGGGGTATTGGCTTGTGCGGCGGCCGCAGGCGCGAGTCCGGCGACCATCAGGAAGGCGAGCGGCGCCAGGCTCGCACGCGCTGCGAAAGGAAAATCCCGCATATGGATACAGATACCGGAGGCGATGTCGATCTCCAGCGGGGAGGATAACGGGGACGATTTCCTTGCGTATTTCCAACGCGCCGGGCATGTAGCCTGAACATAGCCGCGTTTGCATGGCGGTGCTGTCCGTGTCCGTCCTACGCTGCGGATGGGCGTATCGCTCTCGCGAGGGACGGCTGGGGCCTGGGGGAGCCGGYCGCGCTGTCCGTCGCGGTGGCAGGCGGGCGGATCGGCACGCGTTCCGGGTCTTCGTAGACCGCGCAAAGCCCGTCCGGATCGACGATGCGCAATTGCCGCTGCCGCACGGTGATCAGCCCGACGGAGGCAAAACGTGCCAGCAGGCGGGATACGGTCTCCAGGGTCAGGCCCAGGTAGCTGGCGATATCGTTGCGCGACATCGCCAGGGTCAGTGCTATGCCCGCCTTGCCGCGGCGGCGCTGTTCGACGGAGAGATCGAGCAGCAGCATGGCCAGCCGCTGGGCAGCCTTCATTGATCCGATTGCGACCAGAAGGGTGCGCTCGCGCTCGGTATTGCGGCGCAGCATTGCCAGCATGTGTTCGCGGTGTTCGGCGCGGAGCAAGTGTTCGCGCGCCGCCTCGACCGGCACCACGCAGCAGCGCGTATCCTGGATCGCCACCGCACTGGTGCAGTGGGCGTGGCCATCGAGATCCTCCAGCCCTAGCACGTCGCCCGGATGGGCGAAGGCAGTCACCTGGCGCCAGCCAAGCGGCGATTCGAATACGGATTTGGTGCTGCCTTGATGTATGGGATACAAGGCCAGTACCGGCCGGCCCTGGCGATGCACGCTCTCCCCGGCACGCCACAAGATGCGAGCCGGAACCAGGGTGCGTTCCCGCGCAGCGTCAGCGCGTGTGGTTTCCGCGTTACGGCAGACTGGCTGGAATAAACACAGCGAGCAGCTTGGAATATCTGCCTGGGGCGTGGTCATGACATTCTCCATTTGCCTGCGATACACGCAAATGCAGTATAACCGGGCGACATTTGCCGCTAACTCTTGACGATCTGCATTCTTTCGTGCGGCGAGTTCAGATTTTTAGATTTTCCATGGGTGCATTATGGTGCCCATGGAGGAGTGCTGCTAGCGTGTAAATGTTTTGTTTGGATAACATGTCACCAAAAAGCGACGCCTGTCACGCGTTCGCCCTGTGATATGCTGCATCGCAACAATGTCGACAGCAGGAGTCTTTCATGGCCAAAAGCCTTTGGGCGGATGGGCATGCACAGCTCCGGCAGATCAGCCGGGTGCAGCCCCAGACCGCGCGCCAACTCAAATCGTGGATCGACCGTATCGCTAACCTCAATCCTGCGGCACCGCGCCTCCGGGCGCGCTCCCCCGCGCCTCTGCCCTTGCCGCCGCGTCCTTCGGCACCGGGTGAATGGGCATCGCACCACTACCGGCTGTCGCCGCTGCCCGGTGAACTGGTTCCCCGCTTGTCTTATTGGCTGTATGTGCCATCCCGCGCACGCAATGGGCCAATGCCGCTGGTGGTCATGCTCCATGGCTGCAAGCAGACCCCTGAGGACCTTGCCGCCGGCACCCGCATGAATGCCCTGGCCGAGCGCGAAGGCTTTATCGTGGCCTATCCGCAACAACCGCAGCGGCGCCAGATGCAGCGCTGCTGGCAATGGTTCGACCTGGGTGCCGCGGAAGGCGGCCGTGAGGCGCAAGCGCTGGCGGTGTTGATCGACGCGCTGGCAGCGCGTCCGGACGTGCGGGCCGACCAGGTCTACCTGGCAGGGTTGTCCGCGGGCGCCAGCATGGCGGCCGTGGTGGCCTTGCGGTACCCGGAGAAGATTGCCGCGGTGGGACTGCATTCCGGCGTAGTGATCGGGGCAGCGCGCACGCCGGGCGATGGCCTGCGCGCGATGCAGCAGGGCTCCAGCGTCGACCCTGCCGCGTTGCTCGATGCCGCCGGCGTCACGCCGGGCGGCCCGAAGATGCCGGCAATCGTATTGCACGGCATGGACGACGGCGCGGTGCATCCGGTCAACGCCCACCTGCTGGCACGCCAGTTCCTGGCCTACAACGGGCTGACCGATCGCCTGGACAACCCGGCGAGCGGTGTCGTGGCGCGGCGTTCCGCTACCGCGGCCAGCCTGACGGCGGACCAGGAAGCGGCGGAGCGCGAGCCGCTGGCGGAGACAAGCCATGGCCTTGCGGCCACGTCCATCCTGCCCGCCGGAAACTATATCGAGACCAGCTTTGGCGTCTGGAATCGCGAAATGGTCGCCCTGTGCGAAGTGGCCGGGCTGGATCACGCCTGGAGCGGAGGCGATGGCGACTATGCCTATCACGCGCCGATCGGCCCGGACGCGAGTGCGTTGATGTGGGCTTTCTTCAAGGCGCACCGGCGGTAGGCTGGTGCAACCGGCAGCCGCGCATGCCGATGAGGCGAGCACAAAAAAGGGAGGGCGCAATGGCGGCCCTCCCTTTTCCTATGGCCGGCGCCTGGCTTGTGGCAGGTGCCGGCCAGAAGCCGTGCCCTCAGTCGAGCGAGCGGTCCTTGACGAACAGTGCCGTCACCATGCCCAGCAGGCACAGCGCTACCACGTAGTACGCGGGAGCGAGCGGATCGTTCTTGAGCATCAGCGTCACGATCATCGGCGTCAGCCCGCCAAAAATCGCATAGGACAGGTTGTACGAGAACGACAGCCCGGAAAACCTCACTTGTGCCGGGAACGCCTTGACCAGCACGTAGGGCACCGCGCCGATCGTGCCCACGAAGAAACCGGCCAGCGCGTACAGCGGGATCAGCAGGTCGGGGCGCGTGTGCAGGGCGCTGTAGAAGACATAGGAGCTGATCGCCAGCAGCAGGCCGCCGCCGATCAGGGTGATCCTGGGACCCACCTTGTCGGCCATCAGGCCGGCGACCACACAGCCGATGGTCAGGCACAGCGTGGCGACGCTGTTGGCCACCAGCGCCGTGCGCGCATCGAAGCCGTAGATCTTCTGCAGGAAGGTGGGCGTCATCAGGATCACCACCACGATACCGGCCGACAGCATCCACGTCAGCAGCATCGACACCGCCACGGCGCCGCGGTGATCACGCACGACCGTCTTGAGCGGCATCTCCGCAGCCAGCGCCTTGCGCTTTTGCAGTTCGGCGAACACCGGGGTTTCATGCAGCCAGCGGCGCAGGTACATCGAGCCGATGCCGAACACCCCGCCCAGCAGGAAGGGCAGGCGCCAGCCCCAGTCGACCAGTTCCGCCGGGGTGAAGATGGTGTTGATGCCGGTGGCCACCAGGGAGCCCAGCAGGATGCCAGCGGTCAGGCCAGCGGTCAGCGTGCCACAGGCGTAGCCGGTGCGCCGCGCCGGCACATGCTCGGAGACGAACACCCAGGCGCCGGGCACTTCACCGCCCACGGCGGCGCCCTGCATCACGCGCAGCAGCAGCAGCGCCACCGGCGCCAGCAGGCCAATCGCATGGTAGGTCGGGAGCAGGCCCATCAGCAGTGTCGGCACCGACATCAGCAGGATCGACAGCGTGAACATCTTCTTGCGGCCAAGCAGGTCGCCGAAGTGGGCCATGATGATGCCGCCCAGCGGGCGCGCCAGGTAGCCGGCGGCAAAAATGCCGAAGGTCTGCAGCTGGCGCAACCAGTCCGGCACCGACGGCGGGAAGAACAACTGCCCGATGACGGTGGCGAAGAAGACAAAGATGATGAAGTCGTAGAACTCGAGCGCGCCCCCGAGGGCGGCGAGGGCAAGCGTCTTGTAATCCTGTCCGGTCAGGGGGCGCGCGTGCGGGACGCTGCGCGCGTTCTCTGCACCGACAGTACTGCTAGTGGTGGACATGAGGAGACTCGCATGGAAAAAGTTCGCATGCGAAGCGCGCAACACGGTTGACGTGGAGGGTTCTGGCCGGAGGGTACAGCGCGGGAGAAGCAGGCACTAAGTGGCGGATAAGCCGCTGGCATGCGACAAGACGCTTCGCAAAGGCGAGAAGATACCAGATCGGCGGGAAAGAGGCCGTCGCCATCCCGCTTCAGATCATTTTCAACCCGTCCCGAATTCACTTTTGATTTCATTCTAATGTCTTTGCTTTGCCCCCAAGCGTTGCCATAATGTTGCTAAAAAGTGAAATCCGGACCACAAAGTGGTCGATCCGCCCGCTGGCGCAGCGTGGAATGCCATTTTCCATGCAGCCCGCGAGCGGGTCCGCTAAGCGGACGCAGGGTATTGGGGTTGAATCTTCTGGGATCACATGGCAATCAAGTTCTCCATGCAGGCGGCAACCGCCACACCGCGCCGCAGGGCCGGCGTGCGCGTGGCAGGCGGCATCGTGGCCGCGCTGGCGGTGTTTGGCCTCGCCGGGTATTTTGGCGGACCACCGCTGATCAAGTCCTTCGTGGCCAAGCAGGCCAGCGAAGCGCTTGGCCGCAAAGTGACTTTCGGGGGCGCCGAGGTGCGCCCCTTCTCGCTGGCGGTCACTGTTTCCGATATCAAGATCTATGAGCCTGACGGCACCACGCCCATGCTGAGCGTGGGCGAGGCCGAGATCGATGCCGCCATCGCCTCGCTGTGGCACATGGCGCCGGTGGTGGATGCGGTGCATATCGACCGCCCCGCGCTGCGCCTGGCGCGCGACGCCAACGGCCGCATGAACTACGCCGACATCGAAGAGCGCTTCGCCGCCAGGCCCGCCGCGCCAAAATCCGAACCGGCGCGCTTCTCGATCAACAATATCGCGTTGACCAGCGGCAGCGTGTCGTTCGACGACAAGCAGCTCAACCAGACGCAGCGGGTGGACAACCTGACCATCACGCTGCCCTTCCTGTCCAACCTGCCGCACGACGTGGAGATCGTTACCCGGCCCACGCTGAGCGCGAGCATCAATGGCTCCGCACTGGCGCTCGACGGCACCATGCTGCCGTTCGCCGCGTCGCGCGAGACCCATCTGAAGCTGAACCTGGACGGCCTGGAACTGGCGCGCTATATGCCGTTCGCGCCCAAGCTGAAGGACGCCGATATCAAAGGCGGGCTGCTCGATACGCGGCTCACGCTGGGCTTTATCCAGGAAAAGGGCAAGCAGGATGTTTTCCTGTCGGGTACCGCAGCGCTGCGCGACGCCGATATCCGCAAGCACGACGGCGCGCCGCTGGTGAAGGCCGGACGGCTTGCCGTGGACATTGAGCGCATCGAACCGCTGGGCCGGATGGTTCACCTGCGCAGCCTCGCCGTGGATGGCCTGGGCGTGCAGGCCGTGCGCCGCGCGGATGGGTCGCTTGACCTTGCCGAGGCATTCCTGCCGCAAGCGGCCAAGGCGGAGAAGCCCGCCAGCGCGCCGCCGGCACCTGCAGCATCGGGAGCGGCGGCACCGGCATCCGCGCCGGCGGTTGCCAAGGCCAGGCCTGCATCGGCACCGGCCGCAGCCGGGATTGCACCGTTGGCGCCGGCGGAGAAGCCTTGGCGCTACGCGGTCGACCAGATCACGGTCAAGCAGGCCAGCCTGGGCTTGCGCGACGAGTCGGCTCCGTCCGGCCCCGGTACGCTCGCGCTGGGGCCCCTCGACGCCGATGTCGCCGGACTCTCCGGCGACAGCGACAAGCCTGCCAAGGTCCAGGCCAAACTGACGATCGGCGAAGGGCAGACCCTCAGCCATGAAGGCGAGCTGTCGCTGCATGGCGGCACCATGGATGGCACGCTGCAGGCCAGCGGCGTGAAGGCCCAGGGGTTTGCCGCATGGTGGCCGGCAGAACTGCGCGCCCAGTTCGGCGACACCGCGGTCAATGCCGAGCTGCACTACAAGATGGCGTGGGGCGGGCCCGCCTTTGCCTTCTCGCTGGACAAGTCCCGCGTCGAGCTGGCGCCGCTCTATGTGACTACCAAGGAACCGGTGTCGGTGGCGCAAGTGGCAGCCGCCACCACCGGCACAAGCAACGCTGGCGCGGCCGATAGCGCCCGCCGGCGCGATGCGCGCCGCGCGCGTGGCCGCGACGATAGCGATGGTGCCAACCTGCCGGTGATGCGCGCCGAGCGCGTGGCGCTGGAAGGCATCGCCTTCGACCTTGGCGCGCATTCATTCCAGGCGGGCGAGCTGGTGGTGGCCAAGCCGCAGGTCGCGCTTACGCGTGACTATCATGGTGAATTGCTCGAAAGCGCGCGCCTGTGGGCCGCGCAATCGGTGCAGAAGTCCGCCCAACGCACGACCGGCGTGCAGGCCAAGGCCGTTCAGCCCGATAGCGCTGCCGCGGCCAAGTCATTGCCCTGGAAGGCGCAACTCGGCAAGTTCTCTCTGGATGGCGGCAACATGCGCGTGACCGACTACGCGCCCTCGGCCGCTAACCGCGACCGTCCGGTAATCCATCAATTCCGCAACGTCAACCTCGGTACCGGCGCGTTGAACTGGCCGATGGCGGCTGGCGCCATCCCGGTCAAGTTCAAGGCCGAGTCGGGACGGCGCGGCATGATGTTGCTCGACGGCACCGTGCTGCCCACCGCGCCCGCGGTGCAAATGCAGGTGGACCTGCGCGAACTCGATCTCGCGCCGCTGCAGCCCTACCTTGCCGACCGCTTCAACGCAGCCTTGCGTGGCGGCACCGCCACCGTGAAAGGCCGCCTGGGCGTCGAGGCGCCATCCGGCAAGCCGATTGCGGCGCGCTTTGCCGGCAATGCGCAGTTTGGCAATGTGCGCAGCGTGGACCGCGTGACCGGCGACGACTTCCTGCGCTGGCGTTCGCTGGCGGTGAACGGCATCGATTTCGCCATGGACGAGGCCAAGGGGCCGATGAAGGTTGGCGTGGGTAGCGTGGCGCTGTCGGACTTCTACGCGCGGGTGATCCTCAATGCCAATGGCCGCCTGAACCTGCAGGACGTGATGGCTGGCGGGGCCGCCAAAGGCGAAGCCGCGCCCAGCACCAGCCTGACGCAGGCCAACCCGGCCTCGGCGCCGGCAGCTACCCCGCCGGCACCGGCGGCCACGGCCGCGGCGAAACCGCAGATCCGCATTGGCGGCGTGACGGTGGAGAAAGGCAATATCAATTTCTCGGATTTCTTCGTCAAGCCTAACTACACCGCCAACCTGACCGATATGAAGGGTTCGGTCTCCAAGGTTTCGTCGACGGAGCCCGCGCCGGCCGATCTCACGCTGGCGGGCCGCATCGACGACGACGCGCCGGTCAATATCGACGGCAAGCTCAACCCGCTGGCGGACCAGCTCTACCTCGATATCGCCGCCAAGGCCTCCGGCGTGGAACTGACCAGGCTGACACCCTACGCGACCAAGTACGCCGGCTATCCGATCACCAAGGGCAAGCTGACGGTCGATGTGGCGTACAAGATCGAGAACGGCAAGCTGGACGCGCGCAACCATCTCTACCTCGACCAGCTCACCTTTGGCGACAAGGTCGACAGCCCGACAGCGACCAAGCTGCCGGTGTTGCTGGCGGTCTCGCTGCTGAAGGACCGCAACGGTGTGATCGACATCAACCTGCCGGTGTCGGGCTCGCTGTCCGATCCGGAGTTCAGCATCGGCGGCGTGATCGTGAGGGTGATCGTCAACTTGCTGGCCAAGGCGATTACCTCGCCGTTCTCGCTGCTTGCCTCGGCCTTTGGCGGCGGCGATGAACTGGGCTACGTGGAGTTCGCGCCGGGCACGTCCGCGCTTACGCCGGCGGCCAGGCAGAAGATCGCCACCCTCGGCAAGGCCCTGGCCGACCGCCCGGCCCTGCGGCTGGAGATCAGCGGCCGCATCGATCCGGCCACCGACATGGCCGGTGCGAAGCGCGCCTGGCTGGACGCGCGGGTGAAGGAGCAAAAGGCGCGTGAACTGCGAGCCAGCGCTCGCGAGGGCGCCACGGCCGAGGAAGGGGAAGAGGGCGAGCAGGGCGCCAAGGTGACGGTGTCGCCGCAGGAGTATCCCAAGTATCTGGAAGCGGTCTACAAGCGCGCTTCATTCAAGAAGCCGCGCAACGTGATTGGCTTGTCCAAATCCTTGCCGACCGCGGAAATGGAGACGCTGCTGCTGGAGAACGCGCCGGTAACCGATGTGGAACTCAAGCAACTCGCCGAGCAGCGCGCGCTGGCGGTGAAACAGGCACTGGAGCGCGACGCCAAGGTCCCGGAGAGCCGTTTGTTCCTGACGGCGCCGAAGCTGAATGCCGAAGGCATCAAGGATAAGGGCGCGCCCAACCGGGTCGATTTCGCCATCAGGCAGTAAGTCATCCCAGGCAATCCTGCCTGTGCAAAAGGGGCGGCGCTGCCGCCCCTTTTGCATGGCACATTGGCAGCGTGCTGGCCAAAAGCCTGTATGATTTCGCCCGGAATCGATACAGGAGTGCGTTTTGCAGCAGGAAGCCGTTGCCTACAAGACTTGGGTTTGCGTGATTTGCGGATGGGTCTACGACGAAGAACAGGGCTGGCCGGATGACGGCATTGCGCCCGGCACCCGCTGGGAGGATATCCCGGAAGACTGGCGTTGCCCTGAATGTGATGTGGGCAAGGGCGAGTTCGCCATGATCGAAATCTGAGCGCAAGCCCGCCAGCCGGCGAGGCTCGCAGGCCAATGCCGGCGGGCAGGAATCGCGTTTGGCAGCGTGTTTAGTGGCGCTGCATCTGCCGGCATATCCCGGCACGCCTTCTTTGCTCCGCGCAGCGGCGATAGCGTATACGGTAGGGGTGGCTACAACGCCAGATCGCGGTCACCACGGTGACCAGCAGGAATGCCGCCATCAGGGCGGCCAGCAGATCCAGTGTCATAGCGGCTCCTCTCCTCAAGCAAGCCGGGAACGCTCGAAGCGTTCAGTTCAGATAAGTAAAGGCAACGCCTCCAGCAAGGCCACCGCCAGCAGAGCCCCGAATATCGCGCCAGCAGCGCGGCAACTGATGCGCAGGGCGCGGGCTGTGAACGGAATCCCGCCGAAGGCAATCATGCCGACCAGCGCCATCGGGATCAGAAAAACAAGATCATGTGAGCTAAGGTGCAGCACGGCTGTCTCCTGTCTCTTTCCTTGTATTTCCAGTATAGAAAGTGTCTCAGGTAGACCAAGGACGATGACATCGGGGTTGTCCCCTAAGGCACTTTCTTGTGGGGGGATTGCTCTCACCCGCAAAGCTTAAAACCTTAAAGTCAAAGGCAGTTTCACCACCCCTGCGGGGCGRCGACCCACTTTTTTGTCTTGCGGCTTGCCAAAAAAGTAGGCAAAAAAGGCGCCCCATGCGGCCTGGTACACCTTGACGGCTCGCTTCGCATCGCGCTGGGGTTGGCCCGCCTGGCGGCGGGCTGGGGCTTTCTCCTTCCATGTACCGGCCTGGCCACACTGTTCGCACACCTCGCGCCGGCACCGTTGCGCCAGGCCTGCCCCATGCACTTTTTTGCGAGTGTGCGGTCAAACGATCAGGCCGGCGTGTCCTATGCTGTGCAGATACGCGGGCCCGATCATCGTTCAGGTGGCAAGCACGCGTAATAGAGCAATCGCAGCGGGGATCGCGGCGAAACAGCATATCCGGAGGTGGCTATGGAACTTCACATGCAATCGCACCACTATGTGCGCCGCACGCCAGACTGGACCGCAGCAGCGGTGTCCGGTCTGGCGGCCGGGGCGCTGTTGATGGTGATCGAACTGTTCTGGTCGACGATGGTGGCGGGCGTCAATCCATGGGGCACGACGCGGCTGATCGCGGCGATCCTGATGGGGCAGGACGTGTTGCAAACTTCGCTGTTCAGCGTGAGTACCGTGGCCGCGGCGCTGGCAATCCATTTCGTGCTCGGCGCGGTGCTGGGGATGATCCTGGCCGCTATCATCGCGCCGTTCCAACTGGACTCGAGTACGGGCATGGTGTTGCTGACCGGCGCTGTGTTCGGCCTGGCGGTCTATCTGCTTAATTTCTACGGCATGACGCGCTTCTTTACCTGGTTCGCCGACGCGCGTGGCTGGCATACGCTGGTTGGCCACATGATCTTCGGCATGGCCGCGGCCATTGCCTATTGGAAGCTCGAAAGCAAGGATGTATCTCACTGAGCACGCACACTGCAGTGCATCAATGATGCGATAGCGCTACGCGCATCTGGTTTAGATCCGCGCTTTACCACTACACGGGCCGCGCGGGCCGACGGCGGCGGATGAAAGCCCTGGCTTTCATCCGCCGCTCTTTATTTGCCGCCGCCTTTGCGCCAACCGCCGGCCCTGTGTGGCATCGCGCGCAAAGCGCTCTCAAGGCCGCCTTGCACGGGGCGGACCACATGCACTAGTCTTATCTCAGCCTTGCGCGTAGTTCGCGGCCTGCCGTACGCAAGGGGGGAGGGTCGGTATGGCGATAGCCATTGCACTCGTGATCATCGTCGTTGCTTCGGTGCTCTTCCATTTCGTGAGCCCGTGGTGGGCGACCCCGCTTGCTTCCAACTGGAAGCAGATGGACGACACGCTGACCATTACCCTGGTCATCACCGGCGTCTTCTTCGTCATCATCAACCTGTTCGTCGCTTATATCGTCTGGCGCTACCGCCATCGCGACGGCGCTCGCGCGCACTATCAGCCGGAAAACAGCAAGCTGGAACTCTGGCTGATCGGCGGCACCACGCTCGGCGTGATTGCCCTGCTCGCGCCGGGCCTGTTCGTCTATGCCGAATATGTGCGGCCACCCGGCGATGCGATGGTGCTGGAGGTAGTGGGCCAGCAGTGGCAGTGGGGCTTTCGCTTTCCGGGCCAGGGCGGCCAGCTTGGCACCTCGGACGCGCGCTTCGTGACGGCGGCCAACCCGCTCGGCGTGAACCCGGACGACCCGCGCGGACAGGACGACATCATCATTGCCGGCAATGAAGTGCACTTGCCGCTGAATCGTCCGGTCAAGGTGCTGCTGCGCTCCAAGGATGTGCTGCACGATTTCTACGTGCCGCCGTTTCGCGCCCGCATGAACATGGTGCCGGGGATGGTGACGTCGTTCTGGTTCACGCCGACCAAGGCGGGTACCTATGAGATCCTGTGCGCGCAGTTGTGCGGGGTCGGCCACTACAACATGCGGGGCAAGGTGGTAGTGGAGGATGCGGCGGCGTTCGATGCGTGGCTGCGCCGGCAGCCCACGTTCGCGCTGACCATGCTGAAGACGCCTGCGCCGCCGGCCACGGCCGGGGCACCCGGAGCGCCCGCCGGCGCCGATACGCTTGCGGAACAGGGCCGCGCGCTGGCCCAGAGCAAGGGCTGCGTTGGCTGCCACAGTATCGATGGCACCGTTGGCGTGGGGCCGAGCTGGAAGGGCCTGTATGGCAGCACGGGAACGTTTGCCGACGGCAGCAGCGCAAAGGTCGACGACGCTTACCTGAAGACCGAGATCACCGATCCGCAAGCGCGCCTGGTCAAGGGCTTCGGTCCGCTCATGCCGAAGATGCCCCTGAGCGAAGAGGAAGTCGGCGCGCTGGTCGCCTACATCCGCGCCAATGGCGCGGGCGGGGCCGCAACGCAGGCAGGCGCCGCGTCCGGCGCCGCCGCAAAATAGGCTGCAGGAGGGAGTGCAATGGCATACACCGACGACGCCGCCCATCATGGCCCGACCAGTTTCTTTACCCGCTATATCTGGAGCCAGGATCACAAGGTGATCGCGGTGCAGTACACCCTGGTCGCCATCTTCGTGGGGCTGATTGGCGTGGTGCTGTCAAACCTGATGCGCCTGCAACTGGGTTTCCCGGGGCATTTCACCTTTATCGACGCCAACCGCTACTACCAGTTCGTCACCATGCACGGCATGATCATGGTGATCTACCTGCTCACGGCACTTTTTCTCGGCGGCTTTGGCAACTACCTGATCCCGTTGATGGTGGGCGCGCGCGACATGGTGTTCCCCTACCTCAACATGCTGAGCTTCTGGGTGTACTTCCTCTCGGTACTGGTGCTGCTGTCGAGCTTCTTCGTGCCGGGCGGGCCCACCGGCGCCGGCTGGACGCTCTATCCGCCGCAGGCGATCCTGCGGGGCACGCCCGGCTACGAGTGGGGCATCATCCTGATGCTGGTGTCGCTGCTGATCTTTATCGTGGCGGCCACCATGGGCGGCCTCAACTACGTCACCACGGTGCTGCAGGCGCGTACCGAGGGGATGACGCTGATGCGCATGCCGCTGGCCGTGTGGGGCATCTTCATGGCCACCATCCTGGCGCTGCTGGCTTTTCCCGCGCTGTTCGTGTCGGGCCTGATGATGCTGCTGGACCGCACGCTGGGCACGAGCTTCTTCATGCCGGCGATCGTGTCGCTGGGCCAGCAGCTCAACTACAAGGGCGGCAGCCCGCTGCTGTTCCAGCACCTGTTCTGGTTCTTCGGCCACCCGGAGGTGTATATCGTGGCGCTGCCCGCGTTCGGCATCGTCTCGGACCTGATCAGCGTGCATTCGCGCAAGAGCATCTTTGGCTACCGCACCATGGTATGGGCGATCCTTGCCATCGGCGTGCTGTCGGTGGTGGTGTGGGCGCACCATATGTTCGTGAGCGGGATGAATCCTTACTTTGGCTTCTTCTTCGCCACCACCACGCTGATCATCGCGATTCCCACCGCCATCAAGGTTTATAACTGGGTGATCACGCTGTGGCGGGGAGACATCCATTTTTCGGTGCCGATGCTGTTCGCCATCGCCTTCGTCAGTACGTTCGTGATCGGCGGGCTGACCGGGCTTTTCCTGGGCAACGTGAGCGTGGACATCCCGCTGTCCAATACGTATTTCGTGGTTGCGCACTTCCATATGGTGATGGGCGTGTCGCCGATCCTGGTGGTGTTCGGCGGCATCTATCACTGGTACCCGAAGGTCACCGGCCGCATGCTCAACGACACGCTGGGGCATATCCATTTCTGGGTGACCTTCGTCGGCACCTATGCCATCTTCTTTCCCATGCATTACCTGGGCATCCTTGGCATGCCGCGGCGCTATTACGCTTACGACAACTACGCCTTCATCCCTGAATCGGCGCACCTGATGAACGCCTATATCTCGGTGGCGGCGTTTATCGTGGCGGCGGCGCAGTTGTTGTTCATCTTCAACCTGGCCTGGAGCGTCAGGCACGGCAGGCTGGCGGGTTCCAATCCGTGGCGCGCGGCTTCGCTGGAGTGGCAGACGCCGCAGACGCCGCCGGTGCATGGCAACTGGGGCCCGGAGCAACCGGTAGTGCATCGTTGGGCCTATGCCTATAGCGTGCCGGGCGCCAGCGAGGATTTCATCGCGCAGAACGCGCCGCCCGATGCCGGCGGCGCCGAACCCGAGCCGCATGCCAGCCGTGGAGCCGTAGCATGAACGCAAACCTGGTCTACCGCGCCAGCGGCGACAGCGAGCGCCGCTCCGGTCCCGGTCCCGGCGACGTGGGCCGGCAGCACGCCCGCCGCGCGCCGGCCAGCATCGGGCTGTGGGTGTTCATGGGCGTGGTGTCCTCGCTGTTTGGGCTGTTTATCGCCGCCTATGCCATGCGCATGGACTCGCCGGACTGGCATGCCGTTTCGTTGCCATGGCAGGTCTGGATGTCCACTGCCTTGCTGGCCGCCGGCAGCGCGGTGATGCTGGTGGCAGCGCGGGCGGCGCGCGACGGACGCTTCACGATGGCACATCGCGCGCTACGCTTTGGCGGGCTGGCCGCAGCTGCATTTGTCGCCTCGCAGTTATGGGCGTGGCAGGCCCTGCTCGCCATCCATGTGGTGCCGGCCAACAATCCCGCCGGCAGTTTCTTCTACCTGCTCACCGCGATGCATGGCCTGCATGTGCTGGGAGGCCTTGTTGGCTGGGTGGTCGCCATGCATGCCGCGCGGGGCAGCGCGCGGGCCACGCTGCGCATCGTGCTGTGCGCGCGCTACTGGCATTTCCTGCTTGCCGTGTGGCTGGTGCTGCTGGCCGCGCTGAACTGGCTCACGCCTGAACTGGTTCGCTTTATCTGCGGGCGCGGCTAGGCGGCCACGTCAAGCATCGAAGGAGACGCACCAATGTCTTCGCAACCCACTCCATCGGCGCCGGCCGAGTCCGGCGGCGCCGCGCTGCCCGGCGTGCCCGCGCCTGCGCCCGTGGTGGCCGGCCTGCGCGGGCTGGTGGCCGACTGGTCGTCCGACCAGCAGGCCTTCAAGGTGTCGTGGGGCAAGGCGATGATGTGGATCTTCCTGCTGTCCGACACCTTCATCTTCAGTTGTTTCCTGACCGGGTACATGACGGTGCGGATCGCCAGCACGGATACGTGGCCGAATCCGAGCATCGTGTTCGGGCTGAAGGTCGGCGGCGCCGAGGTGCCCTTGCTGCTGATCGCCATCATGACCTTCGTGCTGATCAGCAGCAGCGGCACGATGGCGATGGCCGTGAATTTCGCCTACCGCCGCGACCGCGTGAAATGCGCCAGCCTGATGTTTGCCACGGCGCTGTTCGGCGTGGCCTTTGTCAGCATGCAAGCCTTCGAGTGGAGCAAGCTGATCCTTACCGAAGGGGTGCGTCCCTGGAGCAACCCGATGGGCGCGCCGCAGTTCGGCTCCACGTTTTTCATGATCACCGGTTTCCACGGGCTGCACGTGAGCTGCGGCGTGATCTACCTGCTGATCGTGGCGACCAAGGTGCTGCGCGGGCGCTACGAGCGCACGGGCAACTACCAGATCGTGGAGATCGCCGGGCTCTACTGGCACTTCGTGGACCTGGTCTGGGTCTTTATCTTTGCGCTGTTCTATCTCTGGTGAGGCACGCCATGGCATCGTCGACTCCGTCTCCCGATGTGCCCGGCCTGGCACCGGCGGCGCCAGCGCATGCGTCCACCGGCGCGCACGGTGAATCGCATCACGGGCAGCAGCACCCGATTGGCCTGTACCTGAAGATATGGGCGCTGTTGTTCGTGCTGTCCACGCTGTCCTACATGGTGGACTACTTCCACTTCGAGGGTTATCTGCGCTGGACCCTGATCCTGCTGTTCATGGTGATGAAGGCCGGCCTGATCGTCGGCGTCTTCATGCATATGGCGTGGGAGCGGCTGGCGCTGATCTGCGCCATCCTGCTGCCGCCGCTCTGCCTGCTGGTGCTGGTGGGCCTGATGGCGATGGAAGCCGATTACACATTCCTCTTGCGCGGTGCCTTTTTCCGCTRAACGCATGCTCGCCGGGGGCACGGGCCGGTTTTGCCCGAGGCGGCGTGCCGGGTACACTTGAGCGGTTGCCCGCCACCACGAGGAAGCCATGCACCCAGCCACGGAAGCCATCCTGACCTATAACCATGGCCGCGATCCCGAGCGGCTGACCCGCAAGCTCGCCGCCATCGCGGCGGATCCGTTTGCTTTCCTGCGTGGCACCAACCATCTCTATGCGGCCGCGGTGGGCAACGAGGCCGCGCTGATCGAGGCGCCGACCACCTATGTCTGCGGCGATCTCCACCTGGAGAATCTCGGCAGTTTCAAGGGCGACAACGGCCTGGTTTATTTCGATCTCAACGACTTCGACGATGCGCTGGTCGCGCCGCTCACGGTGGACCTGGTGCGCCTGCTGTCGAGCCTGATGGTTGCCGCACCGCAACTGGGGCTGTCCGCTGCCGACGCGCGTGCCGGCGCGCAGAGCATGCTCGATACCTACGCGGCGGTGCTGGCCAGCGGCAAGCCGCGCTGGGTGGAGCGCGCCACGGCCACCGGCATGGTGGCGACGCTGCTGCGCCGGGTCAAACGCCGCCGCCGCGGCGAGGTCCTGGCCGCGCGCACGGTGCGGCGCGCCGGCAAGCGGCGCCTGCTGGTCGACGGCAAGCATGCGCTGGAACCCCTCAAGGGCGCGCGCAAGCGTACCGCAGCGATCCTGAGCGAGTTCGGGCGGCAGTCGCAACATGGGAGGCTGGTGGCCGACGATGCCGCCCGCAGGATCGCCGGCGTTGGCAGCCTTGGACTTGAACGTTACGTTGTGCTGGCTCACGCGGAGAGCGATCCGCTGGCTCAGCGGCTGGTCGACATCAAGCGCGCCGCGCCCAGCGCCTGGCAGGGGCTGCCGTATCGCACGCAGCCCGCCTGGAACAGCGAAGCGTCACGCGTCGTGCACATCCAGCATGCGATGCAGGCGGCCTCCCCGGCGCTGCTCTCGGCGGTGAAGATGGGCAAGGCTTCCTATATCGTCAAGAGCCTGCAGCCCACCGCCGACCGGGTCAACCTTGGCTCCCACACCAATCGCGAGGACCTGCGCGAAGTGCTGTTCACCATGGCGCGCGCCGCGGCCTGGGCGCACCTGCGCGGATGCGGGCACAATGCCGCCGATCGCATCGAGCAGTTGCAGGAGTTTGCCGGCGGTACGCGCTGGCGCGCGCCGGTGCTGCGGCTGGCGCGGCACGGTTGCGAGCTGGCGCAGGCGCAGTGGAAGGATTTTGTCGAGGATTACGAACTCGCCCGTGGCCTGGGGGCGAAGCCAGCCGCGCCGCGTTGAAGGCACCGTGTGACGGGGGAGGGCGCCGGACGATGCATGCGTGCCCTCGTCCGGCGCTTCCGCCGCGGCGGTGAGGCCGCGGCATTGCGCATCAGACCTGCGTGATGAACTTGGTCACCAGGTAGCCATCGAAGGTTTCCTGGCCGCCTTCGCTGCCGATGCCGGAATCCTTGATGCCGCCGAACGGCGTCTCGGCCAGCGCCATGCCGAAGTGGTTGATATTGACCATGCCGGCTTCCAGGCCGTTGGACACCAGCGTCGCGGTCTTCAGCGAGTTGGTGAACACGTAGGAGGCCAGGCCGAAGGGCAGGCTGTTGGCGCGGCGCAGCACTTCCTCCGCATCCTTGAAGCGCGTCACCGGCGCCACCGGGCCGAAGGGCTCGTCGACCATCAGCTTGGCGTCGTCGGGCAGGTCGGTGACCACGGTGGGGGCGAAGAAGAAGCCCTTGTCGCCGATGCGCTTGCCGCCGGCCACGACCTTGCCGCCGCGATGGCTGGCGTCATCCAGGAACTGTTCCATCGAGGCGATGCGGCGCTCGTGTGCCAGCGGGCCCATCTGGGTACCGTCTTCCAGGCCGTCGCCGACCTTGATCGAACCGATCACCTCGGTAAAGCGCGCCAGGAACTTGTCGTAGGCTTTTTCCTGCACGTAGAAGCGCGTGGGCGACACGCACACCTGGCCGGCGTTGCGCAGCTTGAAGCGCGCCAGCATTTCCGCTGCCGGCTCGATGTCGGCGTCGTCGAACACCAGCACTGGCGAGTGGCCGCCCAACTCCATGGTCACGCGCTTCATGTGAGCGCCGGCCAGTGCGGCAAGTTGCTTACCCACCGGCACGGAACCGGTGAACGAGATCTTGCGCACGATCGGCGATTCGATCAGGTAGGTGGATATTTCGCCCGGCACACCCCAGACGATGTTCAGCACGCCCGGGGGCAGGCCTGCATCGTGGAACAACTGGGCCAGCGCGACCACCGCGCTGGGCGAATCTTCCGGGCCCTTGAGGATCAGCGTACAGCCGGCGCCGATGGCCGAAACCATCTTGCGGATCGCCTGGTTGAAGGGGAAGTTCCACGGGGTGAAGGCCGCGCAGACGCCGATCGGCTCGCGCACCACGATCTGGCGCACATTGGGCTGGCGCGGCGGGATCACGCGGCCGTAGATGCGGCGGCATTCCTCGGCGTGCCATTCGGCGTGCTCGGCGCAGATCATGACTTCGCCGATGGCTTCAGCCAGCGGCTTGCCCTGGTCCAGCGTGATGTTGCGGCCGATCTCCTTGGCGCGCTCGCGGGTCAGTTCCGCAACGCGGCGCAGGATCCTGGAGCGCTCCAGTGGCGAGGTCTTCTTCCAGCTTTCGAAGGCGCGCTGCGCCGCGGCCAGGGCGCGGTCGAGGTCCGCGCGGCTGGCGTGCGGCAGCTTGCCCAGCAGTTCCTGGGTGGAAGGGTTGATGACGTCTTGCTCGCGTCGGTCCCCTCCCTTGACGAATTCCCCGTCGATGTAGAGGGCGAGATCCTGGTACATGCCTTTCTCCTGATGAAGGTTGCGTGCGACAAGTGCAGCCGGTGCTGCCGCTGTGAGGGTGCCGTGCCCGGGCCGGGCACAGCGGCGAAACCACAAGCTTAACCTGACGGCTCATTTTGTGCACCGGCGGGCGCCGGCTGTCCTGTGCCTTGCAGGTTTCTCTTTACCGATTGCAAAGTTCCATCAAGTGGCTGGCATACGAGTTCTGAATCGCCTCCAGCAGTTGTTCCCGATTCGCTGGAATCGCCATTTGCGCTCCCTTCCGCTCAGGTGTGCCGCACCGCCACCATGCTGCGCGTGGCGAGGGCCAGCGCATTGTGCCGGGCACCGCCGCCGAGGCTGTCGGAGATCTCCGTGGCGGCATTCAGCACCAGGTCGGCGAAGCCCTTGATTTTCTGCGGCTTGAAGCGCTCGGCGGGTCCGGACAGCCCGACCGCGGCAATCACATGCCCGTTGCGGTCGCTGATCGGAGCGGCGATGCCATACACCGTCTCGCGCCACTCGCCGCGATTGACCGCATAGCCCTGCTTGCGGACTTTTTCCATTTCCTGCAGGAAGCGCTCCGGCTCCACGATGCTGTTGGGCGTGGACGGCGCCAGCGCGGCCGACATGCGCTGCAGCGCGGCGTCCGGCTGGAATGCCAGCATGGCCTTGCCGGTGGCCACGCAATGCGCCAGCGCGCGGCCGCCGATCTGGGTATAGGCGCGCACCGGGTTGGGGCTGTCGATCTTGTGCACATAGACCACTTCGCCGCGATCCAGCACGGACAGGTGGACGCTTTCGCCGCTGGTGTGCATCAGCTTGTCCATCCAGGCTTCGGCATGGCGGCGCAGGTCCAGCCGCGAGAGCACCGCCGAGCCCAGTTCCCAGAGCTTGATGGAGGCGCTGTAGCCGGTGCCGGAGGTGTCCCGGATCACATAGTTGAGATCGGTGAGCGCTTGCAGCAAGCGGTGCACATTGCTCTTGGCCAGGCCCAGGTGGGCGGCGATCTCCGTCAGGCCGAGAGGGCGCTCGCTGTGGGCCAGCAGCTCGATGACACCCAGGCCTTTGATCAAGGTGTTGTTCATGTCGGACTTGCCGTGTGTGGCGCACCCGGCATTGGTTCTCAAATGTGGAACGATTGTAGCCTATTTTGGAACGTGAATATAATGATCCGCATCGCGGTCCAAAGGCGGGAGTCAGCCGGGCCGTCAACGTTTTCCGGGTATCCAGATGCACGATGTCAGCGAGAAGGACCTGCCCCTGCACGGGGTCAGGGTGGTGGAGTTCTGTACCGTGGCGGCCGGGCCGTTCTGCGGCATGCTGCTGGCCGACATGGGCGCCGAGGTGGTCAAGGTGGAGCCGCCGGACGGCGACACCTTGCGCCAGTGGCCGCCGCTGTCGAACGGGTTTTCCGAGAACTTTGCCTCGCTCAACCGCAACAAGCAGTCGGTGGCGCTCAACCTGAAGGATCCGGCCGACGTCGCCCTGGCGCGGCAACTGATCCTGGACGCCGATGTGGTGATCGAGAACAACCGTCCCGGCGTGATGGACCGGCTTGGCCTGGGCTATGCGAGCTTTTGCGAGCACAAGCCGCAGTTGCTGTACTGCTCGGTGTCGGCCTATGGCCAGAGCGGCCCGCGCGCCGGCGAGGGCGGTTTCGACCTGACCATCCAGGCGGCGGCCGGGGTAATGAGCGTGACCGGCGAGCCCGATGGCGCGCCGGTCAAGTGCGGCGTACCGCTGGCCGATTTCGCTTCGGGGCTCTACGCCGCCTTCGCCATCGCCAGCGCGCTGGCGCGGGTGCGCGCCGGCGGTGCGGGTTCGCATATCGACGTGCCGATGTACGGCTGCACGCTTGGCATCGCCGCGCTGCAGACCAGCGAATACTTCGGCACGGGCAAGAGCCCGGTCAAGCTCGGCTCGGCCCATCCGCGCAATGCACCGTACCAGGCCTTCCGCGCCGCCGATGGCTACTTCGCCATTGCCGCGGGCAACCAGAAGCTCTGGCTGGCGGTGGTGAAGGTCGTGGAGTTGCCGGCGCTGGCGGCCGATGCCCGCTTTGCCACCACGCGCGACCGTGCCGTCAACCAGGTTGCGCTCAAGGCGCTGCTGGAAGAGTGTTTCGCGGGAGCCGGCGTGGCGCACTGGATCGCGGTGTTCAATGCCGCCGGCGTGCCGCATGCGCGCATCAACGACTACGCCGCCGCGCTGGACGATCCCCAGGTCGCGCATATGGAGTGGGTGCAGCCGCTGACGTTGCCGGGCGGCCACCAGACGCGTACCTTCGCCTCGCCGCTGCGCTTCGATGGACAGGGGCTGCCGATCCGCCGCGATCCGCCGGCGCTGGGAGAGCACAACGACGCCATTCGCGCGCGCTACCCGGTGGGCGGCGCGGACCATGACACTTCCAGGGAAGCATGATGAATGACAAGATCGAACGGCTGCGTGAGTTCGTCGCCACCATCAGCCGGCTGGTGGAACAAACCGGACCCGGTACCGGTAACGAGGCCGCGCTGCTGGCCGGCGCCACCGGTCCGCTGCGCGAACTGGTGGCGCACGACGACTGGCTGCCCGACGCGATGGCGCGGCCGCATCCCGTCTATTACCAGCAGCACCTGCTCTACGGCGATCCGCTTGACCGCTTCTCGCTGGTGAGCTTCGTTTGGGGGCCGGGCCAGCAGACGCCGGTGCACGATCACACCGTGTGGGGCCTGATCGGCGTGCTGCGCGGCGCCGAGCTCGACCAGCACTACCGTGCCGAGGCGGGCAAACTGGTGGCCGATGGCGGCGAGGTCCTGTTGTCCGCCGGCCAGGTGGCCGCCGTATCGCCCACGCTGGGCGACGTGCACCGCGTGCGCAATGCGCACGACGACCAGGTCTCGGTCAGCATCCATCTGTATGGCGGCAATATCGGCCGCATCCGGCGCCATGTCTACGACGCGGCGAGCGGCGAGACCAAGCTGTTCATCTCCGGCTACTCCAACGCGCTGGTGCCCAACTTGTGGGCCCAGGCGGCGACGTGAGGGGGCCGCGGTGACACAAGGCATCCTGCTGGCCGACAAACAGGGCGACGTCACCCGGCTGACGCTGAACCGGCCCGGGCGCGGCAATGCACTGTCGGCCGCGCTGGTGGAGGAGCTCGCGGCGGCGGTGCAGGTGTGCCACCACGACGGCACACGCCTGCTGTCCATTGAGGGCGCGGGCACGCATTTCTGCACCGGTTTCGACCTGGGCGACCTGGATAGCGAGAGCGACGATTCGCTGCTGGCGCGTTTCGTGCGCGTCGAACTGCTGCTGCAAAGCCTGCATGGCGCGCCCTTCACCACCGTAGCGCTGGTGCAGGGGCKGGTCATGGGCGCGGGTGCCGACCTGCTTGCAGCCTGCGAGCAGCGCTGGGTCGCGCAGGGCAGCAGCTTCGCCTTCCCGGGGGCGGCCTTTGGCCTGGTGCTGGGCAGCGCGCGGCTGGCGGAGCTGGTTGGCGTGGCCACGGCGCGGGAATGGATCGGCAGCGGGCGAGCCGTCCGGACAGAAGAAGCGCTGGCCGCCGGCCTGGCCGGCACCGTGGTGGAACCGGAGGCACGCGCGGCCGCGCTTACGGCACTGGCCGCGCGTGCGCGCCGGCTCGATGCACCGACGCAGGCGGCCATCCACGCCGCCACGCTGGGCGGGCCCGGCGCTGCCGATGCGGCGCGCGCCGCGCAGCTAGCCGAACTTGTGCGTTCCGCCGCCCGTCCGGGGCTAAAGGCGCGCATCGCGGCTTATCGGGAGGCATCCAGGCG
>NZ_JBFTLX010000065.1:0-34698 GCF_056396665.1 Cupriavidus sp. 05T313
ATGTTGACCGCCACGCTCACCCACGTGCTGCGTCGCGCAGCCTGCGCCTTGGCCGGAGCGTCCTCGCCGGATGCTTCGTCTATCGTATCGACTTCCATCGATTTCTCTCTATGGCGTTGGGCGTTGGGGGCGTTGGGGGCGTTGGGGGCATTGGGGGCGTGGGGCTCGGGCGATCTCGCTTCGCGTGGCAGCCAGCCAGGGTGGCACCTGGCCGCAGCAATCCATATGCGGCCAAATGCTATATCAATTTACCTATTGATGCCGCGGGCAGCCCTCAACACCGCTGGCCCGTCAGTGCGACATCAGCAACGGAATTTCGGCATGGCGCATCAGCGTGCGCGTGGTGCCGCCCGTTACCAGCTCGCGCAAGCGTGCGTGGCCATAGCCACCCRCCACCAGCAGATCGGCCCCCAGGTGGCGCACGGCTTCCAGCAGCAGCCGGCCCACCCGGTCGCTGCCTTGCACGGCATGCATGACAGCGGTGATGCCGTGCCGCGCCAGATGATCGCGCAGGCCTGCGTGCGCGCCGGGGACATCGGGCATACCGTGGGTGCCTGTCCGATCATGCGTGCTCGACGCCGAAACCACCGTGACACGCCGCGCCTGGCGCAGCAGGGGCATTGCATCCGCCACCGCGCGGGCAGCCTCCCGTCCGCCGTCCCAGGCGATGGCCACATGCTCGCAAGTCAGGCGGCGCGCGCCAGGCGGCACCAGCAACACCGGCCGGCCGGCGTTGAGCATCACATACTCGGCAGTCTGCGCCACCAGCACGGGGACGGATTCCGGGCCGGGCGGGCGGGCCAGGACAACCAGGTCGGCCATCCGCCCCTGTTGGGCCAGGGCCCAGCCGGGCTCGTCCTCGATGAGCCGGTGCGTGAAGCCCACGCCCGGCGCCGCCTCGTGCATGGCACGATGGAAAGCGGCGCTGGCTTCGGCGCCCTGCGCCAGCAACTGGCGCCTGGCCAGTTCGGCGTAGCGCCCGGCCTCGTCGCCCGCGCCCCGGAAAGGCTCGAGCCGCATGCCGGTGGCTGTCACGCCGATCACATGGCCCGCGGAGCGCTGCGCCAGCCCGGCGGCAAGGCCGACGCGATCCGCACAGCCAGCGTCGGCGCCGAGTTCGACCAGCACGGTCTTGAAATCCATGGTGTTTTCCCTCCGTTCCGGGGACGTCCGCGAACGCGCGGAGACGTTGTCCGACCATCCGGGATGGACTCTACTCCGTGTGCCGTGCAGCGCAAGCGGGCGATGCGCGGGTGTTGCGGCAGATCAAGTTTTCTCCTGCCCCGAGTCCCCCTGCGCCGGGGTGCGCCGTGGCTCAATCTGGCTGGGCATCGGCGCCAGGCTGCGGATCAGCATGATGCTCATGTCGCTGAACGCCTGCGTGCATTGCGCCAGCGTGCCCCGCCACGCGGCATCTGCCAGCGTCAGGTTCTCCCACACCTCGACCGGGTGCGCCGGCGCAACGCCCTGGGCCACCAGCCAGGCGGCGATGTCCCTGGGCATGAAATCCCAGGGACGTGGAATGACGATGGCATTGCGCTGGTCCGCCAGCACATGCAGGAGATGGCGCTTGAACGGATCCAGGTCGCCGCGCCGGTGGAACGTCAGGAAGGTGGTTTCGTCGAAACAAACCTTGCCGCGCGCGGCCAGCACCTGGGCGGCGGAAATGCCAGGTACGGTTTCCACCGGATGGCCGCAAGCCCGCTCCACCCGCTCCAGGTACTGGAAGCCGCTGAAGTGCATGTCGCCCATGAACAGCACCACGCAGCGGCGGCCGGCATGATGCTCGGCCGCAACCCAGTCGAGCCGCTCGACCTGGTCCTGGTAGCCCATGGTGACAATCCGGGCATTCGGCGGCACCAGCGGCCGTATGACCTCGATGACCGTATCGAATCCGGCCACGATGTCGGCGCCGAGGATGAGGTCCGCTACGCCAAGGGTGAGGAAGTCAAGGTGCCCGGGACCTACGCCGGYGCAGATGATCATGGGAAATTCCGGTTCGATGGGAACGGCACGTGCATCGCGCCGCCAGGACAGCGCGCCATTATGCCAAGCCGGCCGCGTCGCGCCGGCCTTGCGGCAGGCGCTGCCATTGCGGTCCTGCGCGGGCAACCCGCGGTTTTCAGCGGTCGCTGAATCAAGTCCCCGATAGCGGTATGCAAAAAAAACTTCAGGATCCGCTACCGGATGCCGATACCTGCATCAGAGCCGAGTCAATGTCCCATGAGCCCAGGCGGGCCAGGCAGGCATTCTCGGGCGTTAGCGACGTTTACCTCACCCATGCCAGACAGAGACAAAGCGCTCAGCATAGCCGACCCGCATCAGTTGTTCCGCAATTCGCTTGAGCAAGCTTCCGACGCCGTCTTCGTACTGAACACGGACAACCGGGTGATCTTCCTGAACGCAGCGGCGGAGACACTCTATGGGGCATCCCGCAAGCAAGTCTTCGGGATGGACGTGGACGCGCTCGTGCAAAAGCTGCCCGGCATCGGCGCGCGCGCTCACGGCGCGGAACCCGGTCAGGACGGCGAGCATGCCCTGCCTTTGCCCGCCGTCCAGATCCTGCGGCCGGACGGCGAGCGGCGCTTTGGCTTTATCGCGGAGGCCAGTACCCGGCTCGGAGACGTCACGCTGCGCACGCTACTGTTGAAGGTGGCGGGCAGCATCGAACCCAGCCGCGACGACCATCCACTGCTTTCGGTCATCGCCGACGAGATCGACAGCGCGGTCCTCGTGGTCGATGACGACTGGCATATTGTGTACGCGAACGCCGGGCTCACGCGCATGCTCGGCTACACGCGCGGCGAGATGGTTGGAAAGACGCCGCGCGAGCTGCTAGCCCGCGAATTCACGGATCCGGGCGTGATGGAGCGGCTGCATGCCCACCGCTCCTCCCCSGGCGGCGAACGCCATGAAGCGCTGGTGTACGCGCGCGATGGCAGCCCGCTGTGGGTCTCCGCCACGGTCCGGCATCTGGTCGCCAGCGACCGTCATCCGACCGGGGGCGACCGGCATCACGGCATCGTCATCCTCACGGATATCACTCAGCAGAAAGCCTACGAACTGCTGCAGCGAAAGGTGTTGCAGGCCATGGTGATGGAGCAGCCGCTCCCGGCCGTGATGGAACTGATCTGTGAGGAAGTGCAACGCGTTGCGCCTTCAGTGATTGCTTCGGTACTGCGGGTGGACGCCGACGGCCGTTTGCGCCCGCTGGCCGCGCCGAGCCTGCCGGCGCACTACGCGGYGGCACTGGACGGCATGAGCATAGGGCCCGCTGCCGGCTCCTGCGGCTCGGCCGCCTGGCTGGGCGAGCCGGTGGTGGTCAGCGATATCGCCAACGATCCGCTGTGGGCGGATTACCGCGATCTCGCCCTGCCGCTTGGCCTGGCGGCGTGCTGGTCGTATCCGATCAAGGCCAGCGACGGGCGCGTACTCGCCACGCTGGCGTTCTACTATCGCACTGTCCGCCAGCCAGATGCGTTCCACCTACAGCTCTTCGAGGTGTGCACTTCGCTATGCAAGCTCGCGTTTGAACGCGAGGCAGCGGCCGAGCGGATCATGCAGCTCGACCACTACGATTCGCTGACCGGCCTGCCCAACCGCAGCCTGCTGCAGATGCAGGCTAGCACCCTGCTGCTCGCCGCACGCCAGGCCGGCACCACGCTCTGCGTGCTGTTCGTCGACCTGGACCGTTTCAAGCATATCAACGACTCGCTTGGCCACGCCGGCGGMGACAAGCTGTTGCGCGAGGTTGCCCAGCGCCTGATCGCGCATGCCGGAGAATCCGCGCTGGTGGCACGGCTTTCGGGCGACGAGTTCGCTCTGGTACTGCCCGACAGCGACCGCCCCCGGACCATTGCCGCGGGCAAGCGCATCCTGGCCGCGCTGCACCAGCCGCTGCGCATCGATCACGCCAGCATCGCTCCGTCGGCCAGCATCGGAATCAGCATGTTTCCCGCCGACGGCGATGCCCTGGACTACCTGCTGCACTGCGCCGAGATGGCCATGTACGACGCCAAGGCCGCGGGGCGCAACCTGTTCCGCTTCTTCAGCATCGAGATGAACTGGGCCGCCCAGGAGCGCCTTGCGCTGGAATCGGCACTGCGCGATGCCTTGCTCGCGGAGGAACTGCATCTCAATTTCCAGCCCCAGGTGTTCCTGCGGGATGGGCGGCTCTACGGCCTGGAAGTCCTGGTCCGCTGGCATCACCCGCATTTCGGCATGGTGTCGCCCGACCGCTTCGTACCGCTGGCCGAAGACAGCGGCCTGATCGGCGCACTCGATCGCTGGGTGCTGGAGCAATCGTGCGCGCAACTCGCCGCCTGGCGCCTGCAGGGGCTGTCCGTGCCCACGATCTCGGTCAATATCTCGCCCGCCAGCTTCCGGGACCCGGGGCTGCCGGCACAAGTGGCCGAGACCCTGGCCCGCCACGGCCTGCCCGCCCAGGCGCTGGTGCTGGAGATGACCGAGGGGCTGCTGATGGAGGATGACGCCGGCATTGCCGCCACCGTCGCGGCCATCCACGCACAGGGCGTACGCTTGTCCATGGACGACTTCGGCACGGGATATTCCAGCCTTGGCTATCTCAGGCAGTTGCCCGTGCACCAGCTCAAGCTTGACAAGAGTTTCGTGATCGACCTGGAAAGCGATGCCGCCGCCCGCGAACTGGCCAGCGCCGTCATCCGTATTGGCGACAGCCTGAAACTCGCGGTGGTCGCCGAAGGCGTGGAAAACGAAGCGCAGCGCCAGTTCCTGCTCTCGCAGGGATGCCATATGGGACAAGGCTACCTGTTCTCGCGCCCGCTGGACGCCGCCGCGGTAGCACGCTGGATCACCACGCCACGGCCGGCCGAACACCAGTCCGCGGTGCCCGGCGACCGGCATTCCAGGCGCTGAGGGCAACGTTCACGTCTGGACCCGCCCAGGGCGATAGCCCGGGCGGTTCGCGCGGCCGGCTCAGGACGGCGAAGCCGGTCTCGCGTTTCCAGCCGCGCCCGCCGCTTTGGCGGCCTGCGCTCAGGCTTCCTCGCCCCCCACCTGCGCCTCGCCACCAAGCCGTGGCTTGGTGGCATAAGCTACGCCATGCATTTCCAGATAGTCGCGAATCAACTGGCGCACTACCTGGGAGGGCGTCTTGTCCTGTGCCGCGCACAGGTTCTCGAAGGCGTTCTTCTTCACCGGGTCGATCAGCAGGGTGAGACGGGCGGTTTTGGATTCCATGGGATTGCAGAGTGCCAGCCAGTGCGCCAGCAATGTTAATTTGATTAACATTTAATGATAATAGAACAACGGCCCAAGGGCAACCGACCGTCTTTCGTGCTGTGCAAAGGACTGGGCATTATCGATGTTTTTACCGAGGGTGCCGGGGGGCTGGCCATGTGATATCCCCGCTCGACCTCATCCACGGCTTGCTTTATTCCTGTACCGGGGCCGGTTGCCGTGGTGGCCGCGCAACGCCCCACCGGCCGCATGGCTGCCGCGGTCATCATCGCGCCATGGATCAGGGCAGCCATGGTGATGACCACGCGGCTCGCGCGGTACACTCCGTGGCTCGGACGCAACTGATTTACGGCCCAACACCACAAAGGTTCGCGCAGACACATTGCTTTGCAATTGCCCGGCTCGCCGCTATCTACAATCGAATTGTCGGGAGGCACATCCCGCCCATCAACGAGCCAGCAACGCATCATGCAGGACCAAGCTTTACCTCCCATCGTGATTTGCCTGCAGGGCCTGCGCGAGTTTGCCGCTTCGCTCACCGCGGGCTCCTTGCTCCAGTCCGCCACCTTGCAGGTGATCGCCGAATACGAACGCAATGCCCGGACTTCCGAGGACGCGTACTGCGCGCGGCTCCACTGCTGGGACTAGCCGCGGATCCAGCGGGACTGCCGTGCCGGCCGTTCAATGCCGGCACGCCAGCGGAGAGCGCGCGCCGCCGTCGCGCACCAGCGGCAGGATCGTAGGCGCGAGCGATTTCAGCAGTTGCACGGACAGCGCGCTGGTGAAGGCGTAGCGCGCGGCGTAGGGTTCCTGCACATAAGCCGTAACGTTGCCGAAATAACGGTCGCCAAGGAAGAATACGAAGGTGGCCGAGCGGCTGACCACGCGCGAGGAAATCAGCCGGCCGCCCGGCCCGTAGACTTCGTAGCGATGGTCGCCGGTGCCGGTCTTGCCGCCGGCCAGGATGCCGCTGCTGCCCAGCGCGGCTTTCAGCGAGCCAGCCGTGCCCGAATTCACCACGCCGACCAGCGCCGCGCGCACTACCTCCGAGATGTCCTCGCTCAACAGCCGCTTGCCCTGCCCGGCCAGCCCGAAATCGGTGGCGTATGGCGTGCCCTGCGCGAATTCCAGGCTGCGCAGCGCGGTCGCCTGCTGGCGCACGCCATTGCCCTGGATAATCCCGACCAGTTCGGCCAGGGCGGCGGGACGATCGCCGGCAGCGCCGATCGCCGAGGCATATGACGGCGTGATCCCGCTGAACGGATAGCCCAGCCGTTGCCAGCGCCGCGCGATTTCGGCGAAAGCCTGGCGCTCCAGCTGGCTGCGGATGCGGCGGGTCTGGCCACCGGGATTGCGAGCCTTGAACAGCCAGACGTACACCTCCTGGCGCTGGTCGGCGCTGTCGCGCAAGACTTCATCCAGGCTGGCGTCAGGCCGCTGGCGCAGGTAATCCAGCAGCCATAGCTCCAGCGGATGCACCCGTGCGAGGTAGCCGCGGTCGTTGAGCGAGAAGCTGGTCTGGCCGTACTTGCGGTACAGCGTCGCCAGCTTGTCATCGGTCAGCCCCACGCGCGGCAGGGTGGCACGCATGATCTTGTTGAACTGCTCCGGATCGATGTCAGGTTCGACGCTACGTAGCGCCACCGCCAGCCCCACCGGCGAGAAGTACCGGTTTTCCAGCAAGCGCTTCAACGCTTCCTGATGGGTCTTGCCGCGATACTTCGAATAAAAAGCGCGCAGGTAGTCGCTACCCTCCTTGTCGGCAAAGCGGACCAGGTAGGCCCGCCGCTGCGGCGCGGCCGGGTTGTTCAGCCACTCGTCGGCATCGGGATGCAGCCGGTAGGTCTCGTAACGCACGATATCCCGCATCAGGCGGATGAAGACCAGGTTCACGGAATGCTCGAAACCCTCCCGCACGGGCATGATCTTCGTGTTCTCCCAACGCTCGAAGTTGGTGAAGGTCTGTAGCCCGCCGCCGGTAAAGAACGCTTCGCCCGCCCCGCCGGAGTAGCGGCGCAGCATGGCGGCCTCCAGGATGGCGCGACGGCTCTTGTCGGAAGCGGTGAGCAGGTAGTTCAAAACCCACTGGGTCAACACATCGAGCTTGGCCGGCTTGACCTCGCGCAACCCGGCGGGCGCCATGTCGGCATATTTCTCATGCAGTTCCGAGATGATCTCGAGGTAAGTCACCAGCGTGCGCAGCTTGGCGGTGGAGCCCAGGTTAAGCCGCGCGCCGCGGTTGAGGTCGAACGGCAGGTCCAGGTTGTCGGCCTGCACGCGCAGCAGGTTCGCGCCGTCGATCTTCTCGTAGAGCGTGAAGCTGATCGCCAGCTTGCCGGGGTCGTCGCCTTCGCGCAGCAGGTTGTGGCCATACATGTTGAAGGCATGGGCGCCATCGCGCGTGCCCGCCTTCAATAGCGCCTCTGTGACGACACGTTGCAGACCGGTATTGATGGTGCTATGGGCCGTCAGGTCGAGGCGGTCCAGTTCATAGCTGCTGTCGAGATCGAGATAGCGCAGCAGGTCGGTGCGCACGCCGCTCAGGGCCTTGCGCGAAACAAACGAGATTTCGGGCCGGTCCAGCGACGGGGGAGACAGCTTCAGTGGCTGCGCCAGCGCCGCATCGCGCAGCCACGGCGGGATGGCGCCCGCAGCCGCCAGCAAGCGCAGGTAGCTGTCGGTCAATGCCACCAGCCCGGCGGTATTGCGGCGCAGGAAATGCGATGGCCCGCGCTGCGCGATGATCAGCGAAAGCGCCTCCTTGAACACCTTCGCCTGCCGCTCGCCGAGTTCGCCTTCGCCCTGGCCAGCGCCGGGTCCCGGGCCTGCCGCATTCGCCAGCAAGCGGTTGGCCTCGTCGAAATCCTGCCCGTACCAGGCCCACAGGCCATCCCCCAGCCCGTTGATCTCGCCCAGGCCGGCACGGGCCGAAAGCGGCACGGAGTTCAGGTAATCGAGCAGGATGCGCTGCCTGGCGGCCACGGTGTTCGGGCCGTCCAGATAGGCGCGCATCGACGCGCTGGCCATCTGCCGAAGCTTTTCCTTGGGCGAACTGGTTCGTCCCGCGCGCGAATGGCGGTATTTCTCGATCTGGGTGGCGAGCGTGCTGCCGCCGGCGGCGTCGTGCTTGTCGTTGAAAAAGCGCACGCCCTGGTCCATTGCGGCGCGCGTGAAGCGCCGCACATCAAGCGCGGGGTTGCGCGTGGGAAATTCGGGATCGAGCAGGTCGCGGTTCTCGATAAAGAGCAAGGCGCCCACCAGCAAGCCTGGAATCTGGTCGAAGCTGCCGTAGGTACGGGGCGGCGCGCTCCTGGCATTGAACGCCTCATCATTGCAATCGAGCAGGTCCAGGCGCGCATGGGTCTTTTCGTGGTACGGCGCGAATAAGCCGGAATCGGTCAGCTCGAGCATCTGGTCGGACCAGCGCGCCTGGCGTTCGCGGCGATAACCGCGCGCCTCCAGCAGTTCCGTGAACTGCGGCAAGCGGCTGTAGCCGAAGCGCAGATCATAAGGCCCGTCTTCCGGAAAGCGGATGCGATCACTCGGACCGTCCTTCACCGCGAACGCGATGTCCTTCGCCCGCCCGGCAAAGTAGCGCGCCTGCAACCGCGAAGTGGCCAGCTCCTCGCTGACGGCCGCGCAGACGAAGTAGACGCCACTAATGAGCAGCGCCAATAACAGTAGCCTGGGCCAGAGACGTCGACGCACGATTCAGGTCCGTTTGCGAGGAAACCGGGGATTCCCGGCACTTCGGCCACCGCAGGCCGCCTGCTGGTAACGATGGCACCGTTCCGCCACCTTTGTCACTACGTATACCCTAGTCCAATGGGGCCAAACGCACAAAAGTGGCATGCGGCGCCACCGCGCATCCCCCATCCCGCCATATGCGCGGGCCCGACCGCCAGCTTACACGCGGAACGCGGCGATAGCCTGGTCCAGTTGGCGCGCCTGCTCCTCCAGCGAGGCCGCCGCGGCAGCAGCCTGCTCGACCAGCGCGGCGTTTTGCTGGGTGCCTTCGTCCATCGACGTCACCGCCCGGTTGACCTGCTCGATGCCGCTGCTCTGCTCGGCCGAGGCGGCGGCGATTTCGCCCATGATGTCGGTCACGCGGCGAATCGCCGCGACCACGTCCTCCATGGTGCTGGCCGCGCGCCCGGCCAGGCTGCTGCCGGTTGCGACATGCGCCAGCGAAGTCTCGATCATGGACTTGATCTCGCGCGCCGCGCCGGCGCTGCGCTGCGCCAGGCCGCGCACTTCGCCCGCTACCACGGCGAAGCCGCGCCCCTGCTCGCCCGCGCGGGCAGCCTCGACGGCGGCATTGAGCGCCAGGATATTGGTCTGGAAGGCAATGCCGTCGACGACACCGATGATCTCCGCGACGGTCTTGGCCGCAGCGCTGATATCGCCCATGGTGGCCATCACGTCGCCTACCACCGCGCCACCCTGGTGGGCCACCTCGGCCGCGCTGACGGCAAGCTGGCTGGCCTGGCGCGCGTTGTCGGCGTTCTGGCGCACCGTGGAGGTCATCTGTTCCATGCTGGACGCCGTTTCTTCCAGGGAGGCGGCTTGCGCCTCCGTGCGGCCGGAGAGGTYGGCGTTGCCGGCTGCGATCTGCCGCGTGGCTGCGGTGATCGCACCGGCGCCCTGGCGCACGCGCCCCACTGTGTGCGCCAGGCTGGCCTGCATGCGCGCCAGGCCTTCAAGCAGGCGCCCCATCTCATCGCGGCGCGTAACCTGCACGGGATGGCTGAGATCGCCCGCCGCGATGCGGTCGAACTGCTTCAGCGCCAGATCCAGCGGGCCAACGATGGCGCGCAGCAGGAACACGGCGCAAGCGGCCGCCACCAGCAGCGCCAGTACGATGGCGGCAACCACCCCGTTGCGGAAATGGCGATACGCCACCTGCGACGCCTCGAAATTGCCGGCGGCCATCTTGAGTTGGAACTGGCTCAGCTTGAGGCTGCTGTCATTGGCGTCGCGAAACAGGCGGGAGAGCTTGCCGTCCATGATCTGGTCGGCCAGAGCGCGGTCCCCGGCCCGCAGCGCGACGATGATGGCGGCGATGCCATCGCGGTTGGCGGCCTCCCGCTTGGCCGCGACAGCCACGGCCAACTGGTCTTCCTCGCTGTCGCGCGGCAAGGCCATGAAGCGCTTCCATGCCTCGTCCGAACGCCGCGTCAGCTCTTCGGTACGGTCGAGCAAACCCTTGGCTTCCGGGCTGTCCRGGTAGAGCATGGCGCGGTCCAGCGCCGTACGCGCGCGGGTGAGGCTCAGGTCCGCTTCGCCCAGCGCCAGCGCCGAAGCGAGCTGGTTCGTGTAGGTGGACTCATGCGCGTCGTTGGCGGCACGCAAGCCGAGCAAGGCGGCCACTCCCACGCCCAGGGCAAGCAGGAACAGCAGGGAAACGGTAGCGAGAAGGCGGGCGCGAATGGTAAGGCTGGCAAGCATGGCGAGGTGCCCGGAGGCTAATGGCTGTGGAGCCCGCGCTGGGCTGAAAGCCTGTCTATCGGTGCGGTGCGGCGACAACTTGAGGGTCGGCCGCAAGTTGTGCGCAAACAGACACCTGGCCGCCTATTTCAAGCATCGGGATTGATCTGACGCAAACATCGGCATGATCCCGGTCAAGTCCGGGCCACGGCCTCCGTTAGTCCGGTGATCTCAAACCCCTGTCCCGATCCGATGATGAATAACCTGAGCGTGCGCACCGCCTTGCTGGGCATCCTGGTGACCTTTGCATGCATGATCGTGTTTGGCGCCGGTGTCGGCGTGCTCGCGCTAGGCGCCGCCAACCAGGCAACCGGCCGCGTCCAGCAGCTTTCCGCCTCCACGCTGTTGCTCAACGATGCGTACAAGGACATGACCCGGGCCCGCGCAGCGCTAGCACGGGCCTACGCCACGGCGCGCGAGGGTGGTGCCGGGGTCGATGCCGGCGCGCTTGATGCCGCCGCCAAAGCCCTCGGAAATTCCGCCAGGGCGTTGCAGCGCTTCGAGGCCACGCCCGCGCAGGAAGAGCAGGACGCGTCCCTGCGCCGCCAGGTCGCCGACGCCGCGCGGCGCCATGCCGGCACGATAGAGCGCGCCATGGCAGCGCTGCGCAGCGGCGACGCTGCTGCCTATGCCACCCTCAACGACAAGGAAGTCACGCCTTCGGGCGCGGACTACTCGGCGGGTGTCGAGCGCTTTCAGGTGGAGGCGGCCCGGCTGTCGCAACAGGAAACCGAAGCAAGCAGCGCGCGCTACCAGTTGGTGGTGAAACTGGTGGTGGTGGGCATCACCGCAGCGCTGGGCCTGATCGTGGCGGTACACCTGGGGCTGCGCGCGTTCGTCGTAGCGCCCCTGGCTGCCGCCGCCGAGCATCTCGACTGCGTGGCCAAGGGCGACCTGAGCCACCGCGCGGTGGCGGCCAGCGGCAATGAGGTGGGACGCGTGCTCGCCGCCGTGGCACGCATGCAGGAGGCGCTGACGCGCACCGTCAGCCAGGTGCGCGCAAGCTCCGACTCCGTCAACACCGGCGCGCGCGAGATTGCCGCGGGCAACACCGACCTGTCGGCACGCACCGAGCACCAATCCGCATCGCTCGAGCAGACCGCCGCCAGCATGGAGGAACTCACCTCCACGGTCAGCAACAACACGGAAAGCGCGCGCCAGGCCAGCGAGCTGGCCGCCGAAGCCGCCCGCCTGGCCACGCGCGGCGGCGACGACGTACGCGGCGTGATACAGACCATGGGCGACATCAGCAGCAGTTCGAAGCGGATCGCCGACATTATCAGCGTGATCGACGGCATTGCATTCCAGACCAATATCCTGGCGCTCAACGCCGCCGTGGAAGCGGCGCGGGCGGGGGAGTCGGGACGCGGTTTCGCCGTGGTGGCGGGCGAGGTCCGCGCTCTGGCGCAACGCAGCGCCAGCGCCGCACGCGAGATCAAGTCCCTGATCGACGACTCCGCCAGCAAGGTCGGTGCGGGCAACGCACTCGTCGCCCAGGCCGGCCAGACCATGAGCGAGACCGTGGACGCCGTGCAGCGCCTGGCGCGGATCATGGAAGACATCTCGTCGGCATCGCTTGAGCAAAGCGCCGGCATCGTGCAGGTCAGCGAGGCCGTCACCCAGATGGAGGCCGTCACCCAGCAGAATGCGGCGCTGGTGGAACAGGCGGCCGCCGCGGCCGGATCGCTCGAAACGCAGGCGCGCCAGCTTGCCGAGGCGGTCGGCGCCTTCCGGCTCGCGCAGGCCGCCTGAGGGCCAGCACGCACGCCCCTCTACAACCACCTCAGGCCACTTTCATGCAGCCGCCAGTCCGCGCTGCAAAGTGGTCTTGAGCATGGAGAACACCTGCCGCGCCACCGGGTTGGCCGCATTCGGCCGGGCCCACAGGTAATACGTCACATCGGGCAGGCGCGGCAGCCCGTCCTTGTCGCCCAGCACCCGCATATCGGCGCCAAGCAGGTCGATGCTACGGGCCGTGATGCCCAGGCCCGCGCGGATGGCCGCCTTTATGCCAATCAGGCTCGGCGCAAAATAGGCCGTGCGCCAGGGCACGCCGGCCTCCTTGAGCGCTTCCAGCGCCAGCTTGCGAAACAGGCTGGGTTCGTCGGCCAGGATCAAGGGCACCGTGCTGCCCTGCTCATAGGCAAAATCCGCCGCGCACACCCAGATGGTGGGCGAAGTGCGCAACACCAGGCCATCCAGGCTGCTGTCTTCGCGGGTGGAGACAGTCAGGTCGATTTCCCCGCGCCGCAACGACTCCATCAGGAAAGGGCTGCGCCCGACATGGATCTCCAGGCGCAAGGCGGGGGAAGCCCGCGCGATGTGCGACAGCAGCGGCGGCAGGATGGTGTCGGCCACATCGTGCGGCGCGCCGATACGCAGCGATCCGGTCAGGTCGCCCTCGCGCAGCACGCGCAACGCCTCGTCGTTCAGGTTCAGCAGTTGCCGCGCATATTCCACAAGCTTGTTGCCATGCCGTGTGAGTTGCTTGCCGCGCCCCTGGCGCTCGAACAACACCAGCGCCACCTGCTCCTCCAGCCGCTGCATCTGCTGGGTGACGGCGGACTGGGTGCGATGCAGCCGTTCCGCCGCCGCGGCAAAGGTACCGTGGTCGGCAATGGCCACCAGGGTGCGCAGCAGGTCCAGGTCGAGATTACGCATTCATTAGACTTGCTTAAGTGTTTTCATGGGTGATTAAGTGGTTTTGGGCACGGGCCTTCATTACAGTGAAACCAGACAAAGATACGTCCCGCCCCGCAAACCAAGAACTATCAAGACTCAGCAAGGATTCTAGAGACATGTCGATCGCACAACAACGCCAGGCCGCCGTCGGGGAAACCATTCGATCCATCAAGGAAATCGTAGCCAGCGGCGGTGTCACCCGTGACTCGCTGGCCAGCGTCCTGGATCAGGTGGCGCAACTGGCGGCCAGGCCGCAACTGTGGGCCGAGAGCGAATTCGCCCCGCCCGAGGAAGGCGAGCGCCAGGCCCGCTACCTGATTGCGGAAGATCCCGACCAGAGCTTCGCGCTGTACCTCAACGTGATGCGGCCGGGCAAGCGCATCCCGCCGCATGACCACACCACCTGGGCCTGCGTGGCCGGCGTGGTGGGGACCGAGTACAACGACGTCTACCTGCGCACCGACGACGGCAGCGTGCCGGGCGTGGGTACGCTGGCGCACTCGCACACCGTGGAAGTGGGCCCGGGCTCGGGCATCGCGCTGCTGCCCGACGACATCCACTCGGTCGAAATTCGCGGCGAAGCCGTGATCCGTCACCTGCATATGTACGGCCGCGCCCTGGAAACCCTGACCAGCCGCACCGCTTATGACCTCGAAACGGGCCGTTGCCAGGCCATGAGCGTGGGCGTCAAGACGCGCCGCTAAGCGGCACCGGGGCGGTGCGGCACTGACACGCCCGCACCGCCCCGCCTCTGCCGAAGCCCTTTTCCAACGCACTACCGCTTGCCTCCCGCCCGTGCGCGGCCAGGAGGCCAGGCCCCCTTTTTGCCTGAAGAACCGCATGCCCGACATCCTTACTACCCATTACACCCTGCTCGATCCCGCTGCCCTCAAAGGCTGGCTGCACGACCAGGAGGAGATCGCCCTGTTCGATATCCGCGAACATGGCCAGTACGGCGAAGGCCATCCCTTCTACGCGGTACCGCTGCCTTACAGCCGGCTCGAACTAGACATAGGCCGGCTGGCCCCGAATCCTTCGGCGCGCATCGTGCTGGCCGACGATGGCGACGGCCTGGCGCCGAGCGCCGCGCAGGCCCTGGCGGCCCTCGGCTACACGCGCTTGTTCGTGCTGGACGGTGGCGTACCGGGCTGGCATGCCGCCGGCTATGCGCTGTTCGCCGGTGTCAATGTGCCATCCAAGACCTTCGGCGAACTGGCCGAGCACCATTACGGCACGCCCCGCGTCTCGGCCGCCGAACTGGCCGCCATGCAGGCCGGCGAGCAAGCCCCGGTGGTGCTTGACGGCCGGCCCGTCGCGGAATTCCGCAAGATGAATATCCCCGGCGCCATCTGCTGCCCCAATGGCGAGCTGGCCTACCGCCYGCGCGACCTCGTGCCGGACCCGGCCACGCCCATCGTGATCAACTGTGCCGGCCGCACGCGCAGCATCATCGGCGCCCAGACCTTGATCAATTTTGGCGTGCCCAACCCTGTATACGCGCTGGAAAACGGCACCCAGGGCTGGTACCTGAACGACTTCAGGCTGGAACACGGCGGCACGCGGCGCTATCCGGACAACGCCGCGCCCCGCGGCCTCGATGCGGGCCGCACCGCCGCGCAGGCGATGGCGCAGCGCTTCTCGGTCCCTCGCATCGATGTGGCCGAGGCCCGCGCGTGGCTCGACGACCGCTCGCGCACCACCTTCCTTTGCGACGTCCGCACGCCGGAGGAGTATGCCGCCGGGTCGGTACCCGGTGCCCAGAACACACCCGGCGGCCAGTTGATCCAGGCCACCGACCAATATGTGGGCGTGCGGCGCGCGCGCCTCGTGCTGATCGATGCCGATGGTGTGCGTGCGACCGTGGCAGCGAGCTGGCTGCGCCAGATGGGACACGACGCCGTAGTGCTCGAAGGCGGGCTGGAGGCGGCGCTTGGCGGCCGCCTGGCCGCGCCCGCCGGTCCGCAGGCGCCGGCTCGCGCCCTGCGCCGTATCGATGCCCCCACGCTGGCCGCGGGCCTGGCCGGGCAACAGGTGCTGGCGCTCGATGTGCGCGCCAGCATGGCGTATCGCGCCGGCCACGTGCCCGGCAGCCGCTGGTCGATCCGCCCGGTCTTTGCCCGCGACCTGGCCGGCGTGCCAAGCGACACGCCGCTGGTGCTGATCGGCGACGAAGGCCAGCCGGGACTGGCCGGGCTGGCTGCCGGCGAACTGGCGGTGCTCGGCTACCGCGATGTCCGCCTGCTGGCCGGCGGCGTGGATGCCTGGCAGGCCGCGGGAAATACGCTCGCCACGGGGGACGAGGCGAACAGCCTGCCGGATGCGCGCTGCATCGATTTCCTGTTCTTCGTGCACGACCGCCACGACGGCAACAAGGAAGCCGCGCGCCGCTACCTGGCGTGGGAGACCAACCTGATCGGCCAGCTTGACGCGCAGGAACTGGCCACTTTCCGATTCGCCTGATCCGGCCAGCCCGGGATCGTTCCGCAACATGACCCGCCAACAGCGACCGAGCCCTTCGCGCATCCGGCACCCGCCCGCACGCGTGCTGGGCCATGCGCGCGGACGGCAAGGCGAGTCGCCTGGCTTTGATTCCCACACGGCTCGACGGTGCAGCGCCAAGGGGACGTCCCGGCATTCCGGGAACACAGGGGCAAGCGGGGCCGCAGAAGCCCGCCCGGCCCCCCTTCGCTCTGGCATCTCTCTACATACAAAGGGGTTCTTCATGTCACGCATCAAGCAGGTACTGGCCGGCACTTTCGCCACCGTCGCAGTCCTCGCCATCACGATGGCCACGTCCGCTACATCCGCCACTGCACAGCCGCTGGCGCCGGTTGGCGGTTTCCCGTCGCAGCCGCTGCGCTTTGTCTCGCCGTTTCCGGCCGGCGGCGGCAACGATGCCGTCACCCGCATCGTCACCACGCGGCTCACCGAAGTGCTCGGGCAGACCGCCGTCACAGACAACCGCGGTGGCGCCGGCGGCAATATCGGTACGCGCTTCGTGGCCGAATCCAAACCCGACGGCTATACCTTGCTGACCTCGCAGGTGTCGGTGATGGCCGTCAATCCGACGCTGTACAGCGCCCCCGGCTTCGACCCGGTCAAGAACTTCATGCCGGTCACGCAGATCAACGCGGCGCCGCTGGCCATCGTGGTGGCAGCCAATGCGCCGTGGCAGACGTTTGCCGAACTGGCCGCCCAGGCCAAGGCCCAGCCGCAGAAGATCACCTTTGCCACGCCCGGCAACGGCACGCTCTCGCACCTGGTTGGCGTGGTGCTGGACAAGGACAGCGGGGTGGCCCTGCAGCATGTGCCCTACAAGGGTGCCGGCCCCGCCATCAACGATCTGCTGGGCGGGCAGGTGAATGTGCTGATCACTTCCACCTCCTCGGTGGCGAGCTTTATCCAGAGTGGCCGCATGCGTGCGCTGGCGGTCACCAGTCCACGCCGCCTGGGTGTGTTCGCCAAGGTCCCGACGCTTGAGGAACTCGGCTATCGCAATGCCCGCTTTGAAGACTGGTATGGCGTGTTCGCGCCGGCCGGGACTTCGCCCGAGCGTATCGCCTATCTGAACCGCGCCATCGCGCAGGTGCTGCAGATGCCCGAAGTGGTGAAGCTGATCAACGAAGGCGGCAGCGACGTGGTGGCCAGCAAGCCGGACGCATTCGCCGCGCAGCTCAAGAGCGACATCGCGCGCTGGTCGCACATCGTCAAGCTCTCCGGCGCCCGCGTGGACTGATCAGCCTGGATTCGAAGCGGGCGGCATGGCTCTTGCAGCCGCCTGCACAGGCAACGACAAAGTACAAAAGACAAGCACCAGCCGTCATCACCGCCGTGCCACCCCGGCGCGGCGTCCTACCAGGCCAGGCCATGAAAAAGCAAAGCATACTTACCCATCTCGCCCACGTCGGCCGAACCGCCTCCGTGGACGGCGGCCAGCCGGTCAATCCGCCCGTGGTGCGCGCCAGCACGGTGCTGTTCGACTCGGTGGCGCAGATGCGCGAGATGCGGGCGCGGCGCGGCAGCGAGCGCCTCTTCACTTATGGCGCGCGCGGCAACCCCACCGCGTTCGCACTGGAAGACATGGTCACCGAGCTGGAAGGCGGCTACCGTACGCGGCTCTTTCCCAGCGGGCTGGCGGCGGCGGCAATGACGCTGCTGGCCTATCTGCGCCCCGGCCAGCATGTGCTGCTGCCCGATTGCGTCTACGAGCCGGTGCGCAAGCTCGCCGAAGGCTTTCTCGCGCAGCACGGGATTGCCACCAGCTTCTATGCCGCCGACGGCCACGACCTGCAAGCCAGGCTGCGGCCCGAAACCCGTCTCGTGTACGTGGAAACGCCCGGCTCGCTGGCCTATGAGATGTGCGACCTGCCGGCCGTCGCCGACATAGCGCATCGTCATGGCGCGCTGGTGGCGGCCGACAACACCTGGGGCTCCGGCCTGCTGTACCAACCACTTGCGCTCGGCGCCGATATCTCCCTGATGGCCGCGACCAAATACCTGTCCGGGCATTCCGACGTCATGATGGGCACGGTCTGCACGACCGAGGCCGCCTGGCCCGCGTTGGCCGCGCTGGCCGACGCCTTCGGCATCGCTGTCAGCCCGGACGACGCCTATCTGGTGCAGCGGGGCATGCGCACGCTGGGCGCCCGCCTGTCCCAGCACGAACGCGGCGCACTGGCGGTGGCGCACTGGCTGTGCACCCGCCCCGAAGTCGCCGAAGTGTTCTGCCCCGCCCTGCCCGGCGACCCCGGACACGCACTGTGGCGCCGTGATTGCCACGGCACCAACGGCCTGCTGTCGTTCTCCCTGCGCGATGCCGCGCCGGATGCCGCCGAACGCTTCATCGACAGCCTTGCGCTGTTCGGCATCGGCGCCTCCTGGGGCGGCTTCGAGAGCCTTGCTGTGATCGCCGACATGCACGCCGCGCGCACCGTCACCGACTGGTCGGCGCGCGGGCAGGTGATCCGCTTGCATATCGGGCTGGAGGAGATCGACGACCTGCTGGCGGACCTGGCGCAGGGGTTCGCGGCGATTGCCGCTGACAAGGAGACCGTCCTGCCTTTGGCGACACACGCGGATGCGCTGCCTGCACTGTCCGGGCATTAGCAGGTGTCCGAATGGCACTGCGTCTTGTACCTCTGTGCTAGCATTGCATTCAATGCAAGCACAGGAGACCGGATATGGCGACACTGACCATTCGCAATATTGATGAGGATCTCAAGGCACGTTTGCGCATTGAGGCCGCACAGCACGGTCGCTCAATGGAAGAGGAGGTTCGCGTCATCCTGCGTCGTGCCCTGAACAAAGCACCTGGCCCCGGCCCATTCGGAAGCCGGTTACACCAGCGCTTTGCAGGCCTGGCTGATCCGGGGATCGAGCTACCCCCACGCGAGGAACAGCCTCGGTCGGCGGATTTGCCCGAATGATCGTACTCGATACCAATGTAGTGTCGGAGTTCATGCGGGCACAGGCCGAGCCGGCTGTCATCGGATGGCTCGACCGGCACTCACAACATGAATATGCTGTAACGGCGGTGACCGTTGGCGAGCTTCTATTTGGCATTGCGCGCTTGCCGGAGGGGCGCAGAAAAAGCGGGCTACGAGAAGCAGCGCTCCAGATGCTCGAGGAAGAATTCGCGGGACTGGTGCTTCCATTCGACGAAGCGGCCGCCGTCCACTACGCCGCGCTGGTGTCCCAGCGGGCTCAAGCCGGACGCCCCATCAGCATGGCAGATGCCCAGATTGCGGCTATTTGCTCTCATCATGGCGCCGTACTTGCCACACGCAACGGAAAGGACTTCGAAGGAATTGGCCTGACTGTCGTGAATCCATGGATGGGTTGATAGCGAGCGCCAGCGGAGATGTCCAAGCCTGTGCCCTGACCGTTTATCCGCGCGAACAACATCGGCGATCTTCAGGTTCGCCCTCTTCGCTTGCCCGCCTCCGCACAGGATTACAATGCCGGCTTTGGCGTCCCTCACGCAATGCCCGCGACCATAGCCGACTGCCCTCCCGCCGTTTTCTCACCTGACGAGCAGCAGAGCTTCTACCGCCTCATCGCCTCGCGCCGCGACATGCGGCACTTCATTGCGGGGGCTTCGGTCGACGAGGCCGTCTTGCTGCGCCTCCTCCATGCCGCGCATAGCGCCCCCTCGGTTGGCCTGATGCAGCCGTGGCGCTTCATCCGTATCGCCAATCCCGCCCTGCGCGGGGAAATTGCCGCCCTGGTCGAGGCCGAACGGCAGAACACGGCGATGGCGCTGGGCGAGCGTGACGGCGAGTTCCTGCGCCTGAAAGTGGAAGGCGTGCGCGAATGCGCCGAGCTATTGGTGGTTGCGCTGGCGCCCGACGATGGCACCGTGTTTGGCCGGCGCACCATGCCGCGCGAGATGGCGCTATGCTCCGCCGCCTGCGCCATTGAAAACCTCTGGCTGGCGGCGCGCGTGGAGAATCTCGGGCTGGGCTGGGTTTCGATGTTCGCGCCGGACGCGCTCGCCACGCTGCTGAAGCTGCCGCCGGGCGCGCAGCCTATCGCCATTCTCTGCCTGGGGCCGGTGCAGGCCTTTTATCCCGCGCCGATGCTGGAAGTGGAAGGCTGGCGGCAGGGGCGCCCGCTGGCAGCCATGATGTCCACCGATACCTGGAATCAGCCTGACGCCTGAAGCGCTCTCAAGGCGCGACCGACGGCTCCCGCTTCATGCAACGCAGCACAAAGGTGGAATGGCTGTGCCGCAAACCCGGCAGCTTGTAGAGCTTGTGGCGCAGGAACTCCTCGTAGCCTTCGGTGCCCGCCACCGCCACCTTGATCAGGTAATCGTATTCGCCGGTCAGCAGGTAGGCTTCCATCACTTCCGGCAGTTCGGCCAGCGCTTCCCCGAAGCGATCCAGCATCTCGTCATCGTGCCGGTCCAGCGTGACTTCGATCAGCACGGTATCGGGCAAGCCGAGCGCCTTCTGGTTCAGCAGCGCCGCATAGCCCTCGATCACCCCGCTTTCCTCCAGGGCACGCACGCGGTTCCAGCAGGGCGTGGGCGACAAGCCGACCTGCTCGGCCAGCTTGAGATTGGATAGCCGGCCATCGCGCCGCAACGCGCGCAGGATGCGCCGGTCCGTTTCATCGAGCTTCGGGGTGGTTGCCATGGTTTTTGCCACTACAAGAGATGAAGTTACTGCTCAATCTATCATAGATAGATAATCCATCTCCAAATTACGCAAAACCGAAGACAATAAAGAAGCTCATTCTGGGGCCCCGCTGGTAAATTTGCCGCATGAACTTCACACCCGCCTCCCCCACCGGTGCCGACGCCATGCCTACCCTGAACCTCGCAGTGCAACTCGAACGCAGCGACCTTTTCAGCGCCATCGAATGGACGCTCGCCAACGCCCGCCGCACCGGGCTGCGCCTGCTCGACATGCGCTTCGGCCACGCGGCGGCGCCCCACCAGCTCACGCTGTCGGTCGCCGCCGGCGATGCGAACCTGCTGGATCTGTTCGTCAAGCGACTGGAAAACGGCGCCGATGTGCTCGACGTGCTGGAAGTGCTGGAAGTGCCGGATGTCCCCGCGCCGGCAAAACGCGCCGTACCGGCGGCGCAGCCGGTCGCCATGGAATCTTCGCTAGAATGCATCTGAGCCGCCGATGCCGGAAATGGTCAGCGCGCGGCTCGGTGACGCCCGCTCCGGGCGCCGTCCCCTGCGCCGCGGTGCCTCCACATCGCGGCGGATACCGTGCCAGCCGGTCGTTCGGAATGCGTCATGCCACGTCGTTTGCCGCCGCTCTCATCCCTTCGCTTATTTGAAGCCGCCGGGCGCCACCAGAGCTTCAAGCTCGCTGCCGCGGAGTTGAGCGTCACGCCAAGCGCGGTGAGCCACGGGATCGTCGGACTGGAGCAGTCGCTCGGCGTCGAGCTCTTTATCCGCGAGCCCCGCGGGCTGTCCCTGACGCCGGCGGGCGCGGACTACCTGACCTACGTGTCCAAGGCGTTCTCCCTGCTCGAAACCGGGACACAGCGCCTGCCGAACCAACGGGAAAACCGCACGATCGCCGTGAGCTGCGCGCCCACCCTGGCATCGCGTTGGCTGTTGCCGCGCCTGCATGGCTTTCGCGCGCGGTGGCCGGATATCAATGTCACCGTCGACACCTCGCAGCGGCTGGTCGGTTTTCCCGCCGACGGGTTCGATTTCGCCATCCGGATGAGCCGGGCCCCCACCGCTGGCGCTTGCTGGACCCGGCTGTTCGGCGAGCAGCTGGTCCCGGTATGTAGCCCGCCTATCGCGACAGCTTGCTCGATGCAAACGGCACCATGGACCTTCGGCGCGCGACGCTGATCCACGTCAACCCCGCGAGCGAAGACTGGCAGGCCTGGCTGGATGCCGCGCACATTGCCGGGATCGCGTCATCCGGCGGTTTGCGCTTCGATACGATCCAGCTGGCCTTCGAAGCGGCCAGCGCGGGCCTTGGCGTCGCGCTGGGCAGGCGGCCGCTGGTCGACAGCGATCTCGCCAGCGGGGCGCTGGTCGAAATCGGGCCCGAAGTGATCTCCGCCCGGACCGCCTACTGGCTGGTAAGTGCGGCGGGCGCGGATCACCGGCCCGACCTCTCCGGCTTCAGGCAGTGGCTGCTGAGCGAAGCCGGGGCCTTCGAGGACAGCGCCTCGGCCGCCGTTTCAATTCCATAGCAAAGCCACAGGCAAAGCCGGCGCATCGCGCACCGATCCGCGATAGCACAGGTGAATTTCCCTCACCTGTCGTCAAGATCTTTTCCTTTGCCGCATCGCCCCTCCGCTGCCAGTATTGGCGGCACGAGGAGGGCCAAACACCATGTTGACGGCACCCAGCAGGCAAGCTGCATCTTTAACGCACCCGGCAACGCTCGTCGTTGTGTCGGCGGCGCTCATCCTGAGCGTCGTCATGGGTATCCGGCAGACCTTCGGGCTATTTATCGGGCCACTGTCGTTCGACCGCGGGATGCCTGTCACCGTGATCGCGTTCGCGATCGCGCTTCACAATCTGGCGTGGGGATTCGCGCAACCGTTCGCGGGTGCCGCGGCCGACCGATACGGGTCCGCGCCGGTGGTTGCCGCCGGCGCGCTCAGCATTGCCGCCGGCCTGGCACTCGCGGCCATGGCACCGTCGGGCGCCATGCTAGTCGTCGGCATCGGCCTGCTGTTCGGCATCGGGATCAGTTGCACCAGCTTCGGCGTCGTCCTGTCGGCGGTTGGCCGCATGGCATCCCCCGAGAAGCGCAGCATGGCGATGGGCCTGGCGAGTGCCGGCGGATCGCTCGGCCAGGTCCTCATGGTTCCGCTTGCGCAGGCGGTGCGGGAAACATCGGGCGTATCGGCGTCGCTGTTCGTATTCGCGTTCCTGATGCTCGTGGTGGCGCCATTCGGGATCCTTCTGGACCGCCGGGATGCGTGCCGCGCGCCACTGGCGGAGCCGCAGGCGTTTTCCCTGCGTGAAGTCTTGTCCAGGGCGTGCCGGCACCCCGGCTATCGCCTTCTCACCATTGGCTTCTTCGCCTGCGGATTCCAGCTTGCCTTTATCGCCACGCATTTGCCGGGCTATCTGACGCTCTGCCATATGCCCATGGGACTGGGGGCGACGGCGCTGGCCCTGATCGGGCTGTTCAATATGCTGGGAAGCTGGGCATGTGGCTGGCTGGGCGGCCGCTTTCGCCAGCAGTACGTGCTGGGCTGGCTCTACCTGGTCCGGTGCGTGGCCATCGGCGCCTTCCTGCTGGTGCCGAAGACCTCCGCCTCGGTCGTTATCTTCGCCGCCGTGATGGGCCTGACCTGGCTGGGGACCGTGCCGCTGACGAGCGGGCTGGTGGCGAAGATCTTCGGCACACGCCACCTGGGAACGCTGTTCGGCGTCTGCTTCCTGAGCCATCAGGCCGGCTCGTTCCTGGGTGCATGGCTAGGCGGCTTCGTCTTTGACGTGACCGGTTCCTATTCGCTGGTATGGGGCGCCACGGCAGCCGCCGGGCTGCTGGCGGCGATATTGCACTTCCCCATCGACGATACCGTGATGGGCACCCCTGCCCTTCGATCGGATCCGGCGCCAACGTAGCCAGCGGACATTCACGCGCGCTCGCGCTGCTCGAAACTCCGCGTGAAATAGACCAGCCCGGACTGCGCTCGCAACCGGTAGAGCGAAGCCGGGCGCCGCCCGGTTTCCTTCTGCGTGCCGAGCTCTTCCAACAGGCCCGCCGCCAGCATGCGGGTCCGGAAAGCCTTTTTCTCCAGTGGCCGGCCCAGCACGAGTTCATAGACGTGCTGCAGCTCGCCAAGCGTAAAGTCCGGCGGCAACAGGTGCGCGGGCAGCGAAGTGTATTCGGTCTTGCCGCGCACGCGCCCAAGCGCCGCGCCCAGGAGGTCGGCGTGATCGAAGGCCAGCGGCACGGACACGCCGTCGCCCTCCACCGGCGCCCAGCGCAGGTCGGCGGCATTGCCGCCCTTCTGCGGGGCCAGGGTGGCATCGGCCAGCAAGGCCATGTACACATGGGTGGTGGACCAGCCGCGCGGATCGCGCTTGGCGCTGCCCCAGCTGCCCACCTGTTCCAGATACGGGCTATTCACTCCGGTCTTCTCCGCCAGCTTGCGCAGCGCGCACCCCTGCAGATCCTGATCCCGTTCGATGTCCACGAAACCGCCCGGCAGGGCCCATTGCCCGGGGAAAGGCTCGCCTTGCAACTGCGGGCGCTGCACGAGCAGCACCTGCAAGGCCCCGGCACGGATGGTAAGGATGACCACGTCCACGGTGGTCAGCGGGCGCCCGAAGGCGGGCGCGGCGGGCTTCGTCATAGGGCTGTGCGCTCCTTGCGGCAGGTTGTTCAGGCCGGATTATAAGTTGACAAGTGTCACAGCCCCACTTACATTAGTGGCACAGACACACTTAATACCCGCCACCGAATGCGGGCAATCAAAGACACCACGCGAAAGGACCACCATGTTCGGCATCCGATTCATCAAGGCAGATCCCACCACCTACCTGATGCAGATGAAGAGCGGCAAGATCGTCCGCGAAGGCAGCGGCCAGTCGTTCTACTACTACGCGCCCACCACCTCCCTGGTGGCGGTGCCGGTGGGCAGCCAGATCCTGCCCTACATCTTCGAGCTGATCACCACCGATTTCCAGTCCGTCACGGTGCAGGGCAATCTCTCCTATCGCATCGCAGAGCCGCGCAAGACAGCCGCCATGCTCAATTTCGCGCTCAAGCCGGATGGCCGCAACTACATTTCCGAGGATCCGCAGAACTTGCGCACCCGCGTCGAAGGCGTGGTGGAAGTGCTGGTGCAGCAGGCCGTTAGCGCGGAAACGCTGCGCTCCGCCCTGCAGGCCTCGGACCGCATGGCGCGCCAGGTCGAAGGCGCGCTCAAGAGCCAGCCGGACGTGCTCGCTTTAGGGCTGGAAATCCTCTCGTTCTCGATGGTGGCCGTCAAGCCGCGCGCCGAAACCGCGCGCGCCCTGGAAGCCGAAGTCCGCGAACAAATCCTGAAAGCCGCCGACGACGCCATCTACGCGCGCCGTAACGCCGCGGTGGAAAACGAACGCGCCATCAAGGAGAGCGAGCTCGACACCGAAGTCGCCGTGGAACTCAAGCAGCGCACCATCCGCGAGACGCAGATGGAAGCCGAAGCCGCGGTGCAAAAGAAGCAGGCCGAACTCGAAGCCAGTGGCATGGAAGCGCAGATCGCGCTGGAAGCGCGCCGCAAGGAATTCGTGGGCCTGGAGGCCGATAACACCCGCACCACCGCCGAGGCCGAGGCACACCGCCTTGGCGCCGTGATGCAGGCGCTGCAGGGCGCAGACGCGCGCATCGTGCAGGCGCTGGCCGCATCGGGCATGGCCCCAGGCCAGTTGATCGCGCAGGCCTTTGGCGGCATTGCCGACAAGGCGGAGCGGATCGGGCAGCTGAACATGTCGCCGGAGCTGCTGCAGTCGCTGCTGGCACCGCAGGCCAAGGGCCGCGGCTGAGACCATACGGGACAAAGGGAGCAAGACACATGGGCACAGCCGCCGATCGCAAGGTAGTGCTGGTGACGCGCAAGACGCGGCTGGAAGAACTGCTGGCGCGCTACCACTCGCTGGCGCAGGCACGCTTCTACCTGGAGCACCTGGGCGCGGACATCACCGATTACCGGCGCGAGCACGACACCTACCTGGCCGCGCGCGAGCAGGTCGCCGCCGTGCTGTCGCGCTACCTGCGCAGGCAGGTGGTGGACCGCCAGTTCCTGCCTAATTTCCTGTTCGGCCCGGACGACATCGTCGTCGCGCTGGGCCAGGACGGCCTGGTCGCCAACACCATGAAGTACCTCAATGGCCAGCCGTTGCTCGGCGTGAATCCCGACCCGGCGCGCTATGACGGCGTGTTGTTGCCGTTCCAGGCTGGCGACCTCGCGCGCGTGCTGGCCGAGGCGATGCAGGATCGCCGCCCTGCACGGCCAGTCACCATGGCGCGCGCCGAGTTGTCGGACCAGCAGGTGCTGTACGCGGTCAACGACTTCTTTATCGGCCCGCGCAGCCACACCTCGGCGCGTTATGAGGTCCGGCTCGGCGCGCAGTGCGAGGTGCAATCGTCGAGCGGGGTCATTGTCTCGACCGGGCTCGGCTCTACGGCCTGGCTCAAGAGCATCGTCACCGGCGCGCGCGCCATCGCGCAGGCGGACGCACCGTATCAGGCCTTGCCGTGGGATACCGACCGGCTGGTATTTGCCGTGCGCGAGCCCTTTCCCAGCCGCGCCACCGATGCCACCCTGGTGTATGGCGACATCCCGCGCGGCGAGCAGATCGTGCTGCGCTCGCTGATGCCCGAGTCCGGCGTGATCTTCAGCGATGGCATCGAAGCGGATTTCCTGCAGTTCAATGCGGGCACCGAGGCACGCATCGGCGTGGCGGAGCGCAGCGGGCAACTGGTGCAATAGCGGCGGCGCGCGCTGCTGTCCGCGCTATGCAAGCTCCGGCAGCAGTTCGATCCCGTCCAGCTCGGCGGCACAGGTATCGCGCACGATAGAGACAAAATCGCGCACATAGGGCCGCTCCGCCAGCGCGGCCGGCGTGGTCGCATACRGCTCGCTCCACAAACCCTTGGCGCCAATCCGCTTGGCCAGCACATAGTCGTGGTCGACGTAGTTCTTCACGCCCCAGTTGGGCAGCGCGGCCACGCCGCGGCGGCTGGCCACCAGTTGCAGCACCGCCACCGTCAACTCGGCCGTGCGCCGCTGCAGCTTGATGCCGGCGGGCTCCAGCACTTCGCGGATCAGGTCGATGCGCTGCTCCGGCACCGGGTAGGTGATCAGGGTTTCGCCGGCCAGGTCGGCCGCCTCGATCCGGCGCTTGTTGCGCAGCCGGTGCTCGTTGGCGATCACCGCCAGAATCTCGAAGCGAAACAGCGGCGCCACCGCCAGTCCGCGCTTGGCCGGCGGCAGCGAGCCGATGACCATGTCGGTGCGTCCCTCGGCCAGCAAGGCCAGCGGATCGGCGTGGAACCCCGCCACCAGGTCCACCTCCACTTCCGGCCAGCGCCGGCGGAACTCGTCCATCACGGGCATCAGCCAGTCGAAGCAGGTATGGCACTCCAGCACGATGCGCAACTCCCCGCGCGTATCGCCTTTGAGCCGGGCTAGATCGCGTTCGGCCGTGCTGATGGCGGCAAGTGTCTCGCGGGCCAGCGCCAGCAGGCGTTCGCCGGCCGGGGTAAAGCGCAGGCCCTGGCGGGTACGGTCGAACAGCGGCAGGCCGTAGTGCGCCTCAATGCCCTTGATCTGGTGGGACAGCGCCGACTGGCTCACATGCACGCGCTCGGCGGCCGAGGCCAGCTTGCCTGACTCGGCGATCGCCACCAGGGAGCGCAGGTGCCTGACTTCGATCACGGCTGGCTCCTGCGTTGGGCCGGGCAGCGCCTGGTCGGATTGATATGAAATTGATTCATACGTTGATTAAATCTTATCGCTTGATTCATTTTACTCCGGATTCCAAACTGGGCGCCATCGTCACATCTCACATACGGAGCATTGCATGGCACGCACCCATATCCCCGGCTTTCCCCGCATCGGCGCGCAGCGCGAACTGAAGTTCGCCCAGGAGGCCTTCTGGCGCGGCGAAACCGACGAAGCCAGCCTGCGCCAGGTGGCGGCCGGGCTGCGCCAGCGTCACTGGCAGTCGCAGGCGCAAGCCGGGCTGGACAGCGTCGCGGTGGGCGACTTCGCCTACTACGACCAGGTGTTGAGCCTGAGTGCGTTGCTTGGCGCCCTGCCCGCGCGTTTCGGCTTCGACCCCGGGCAACTGAGCCTGGCGCAGTATTTCGAGCTGGCCCGCGGCAACAAGGCGCAGCCCGCCATGGAAATGACCAAGTGGTTCGACACCAACTACCACTACCTGGTCCCCGAACTCGCACCCGATACCCGCTTCGATGGCGGCGTGGACTGGTTCTTCGATGAAGTGGAAGAAGCGCTGGCGCTGGGCCTGACGGCCAAGCCGGTGCTGATCGGGCCGGTCACCTACCTGTGGCTGTCCAAGACGCATGTGGACGGCTTCGACCGCCTGAGCCTGCTGCCCGGCCTGGTGGCCGCTTATGGCCGCATCCTGGCCCGCCTGCGCGAGCGCGGCATCGAATGGGTGCAGATCGACGAGCCGGCGCTGTGCCTGGACCTGGCGCCGGCGTGGCTCGATGCGTATGACGGCGCCTACGCCGAACTGGCCGGCTCCGGCGTAAAGCTGCTCCTTGCCACCTATTTCGACAGCGCCGCCGACCACGCGGCACGCGCTGCCGCCCTGCCGGTGCAAGGCTTCCACATCGACCTGGTGCGCGCGCCGCGGCCGGTAGCCGCCGAGCTTGCCGCTACCGATGCCGCACTCACCTCGCGCCGCAGCTCGCGCCGCGTGGTCAACCAGCAGGTGCAGGCACGCGTCGCGGCGGTCAGCGCCGCCATGGCGGAACGCAAGAGCCCCTTCCAGACCCGCATCGAACGCCAGCGCGCCGCGCTGCAGCTGCCGGCGCTGCCGACCACCACGATCGGCTCCTTCCCGCAGACGACMGCGATCCGCCAGACGCGCGCCGCCTACCGCCGCGGCGAGATCGGCGCGCTGGACTACCTGCAACGCATCCGTGCGGAAATCGAGACCGCGGTGCGCAAGCAGGAAGCCCTGGGACTGGACGTGCTGGTGCACGGCGAAGCCGAGCGCAACGACATGGTCGAGTATTTCGGCGAGCAACTGTGCGGCTACACCTTCACCGAGAACGGCTGGGTGCAGAGCTATGGTTCACGCTGCGTCAAGCCGCCCGTGATCTACGGCGATGTGTACCGCCCCGAGCCGATGACGGTGGAAACCACGCGCTATGCGCAATCACTGACCGAGCGTCCGATGAAGGGCATGCTGACGGGTCCCGTCACCATGCTGCAATGGTCTTTCGTGCGCGACGACCAGCCGCGCGCCACCACCACTTTGCAACTCGCGCTGGCCATCCGCGATGAAGTCTCCGACCTGGAGCAGGCCGGCATCCGCATCATCCAGATCGACGAACCCGCCTTGCGCGAAGGCTTGCCGCTGCGCAAGGGCGACTGGGCAGCGTACCTGGAATGGGCGGTGCACGCGTTCAAGATCTCGGCCGCATCGGTGGCGGACGAAACGCAGATCCACACGCATATGTGCTATGCCGAATTTAATGACATCCTGCCCGCCATCGCCGCGCTGGATGCCGACGTGATCACCATCGAGACCTCGCGCTCGGCCATGGAACTACTCGAAGGCTTTGGTGCGTTCGACTATCCCAACGAGATCGGACCGGGCGTGTACGACATCCACTCGCCGCGCGTGCCGAGCGTGGAAGCCATCACGCACCTGCTCGAACGGGCTTGCGAGGTCATCCCGCCGCAACGCCTGTGGGTCAATCCGGACTGCGGGCTGAAGACGCGCGCGTGGCCGGAAACCGAAGCCGCGCTGGCCAATATGGTGGCCGCCGCGCGCAGCCTGCGCGAGCAGATCGGCAAGACGGGCGCCCCCACCTGGCAGCGCACCACCCGCCGGGCGGGCCTCGGCGGGCACGCGGCACAGCATGGCACGGGCCACGCAGCGGGCTGTGTCGATTGCGTGAGCCACGCGGCCTGAGCAACCCGGCATCGAATGAAGCCGGCTTAGATCGAATTAAATCGAATTAAATCGAGTTAGCAAATACGTCAGCCAGCTTTCCGGTGTGCGAAGCATGCCGGAAAGCTGGCTGTTTTTTGTTTCCCGACGGGTAAAAGGAACGGCTTCGCCCTGCCGTCCACATCGCCGGATGTGCCCTGGTGCAATTAATGCGGCACTGTGTCACATAGCGCGCGGCAGGGGGTCTTCCGTATCGTACGCGCCTATCCAAGCACGACGAAAAGGCGCGGCCCCAAGCAGGTCCGGCGTCACAAGGGAAAACATGAAACGAGCCAGACACTGGAAGCGGCGTGCCGCCGCCCTGCCCGCCGCGGCATTCACCAGCGCCGCCCTCGCACAAGCCGCCAGCCCGGCCCCGGCGGACGCCGCTGTCACACTGCCCATAACCACAGTGACAGCCAAGGCGCCGGGATCGCTGACCGTGCCGAATGTCCAGCAGCAGAAACAGGCGCTGGACCAGACGGCCGGCTCGGTAGGCTTTGTCGACGCTGCGTCCTACAGCGACACTTACGCCAGCAACCTGCGCGACGTCCTCAAGGATGCGCCAGGGGTTTATGTGCAGGAGCGCTACGGCCAGGAACTCCGGCTATCCGTTCGAGGGTCGGGCATTGCGCGCGGCTATCACACGCGCGGCCTCGAAATCCTGCAAGACGGCATTCCCACCAACTTCGCGGATGGCAGCGGCGACTTTTACCAGATCGATCCGCTCGGCCTGAGCGCCGCGGAAATCTACAAGGGCGGCAATGGGCTGGCTTATGGCAGCACCACGCTGGGTGGCGCCATCAACTTCACCACGCCCACCGCGCTGACCGCCGACGCGCCCAACCAGTTGCGCGTGGACGGCGGCAGCTTCGGCACCGTGCGCGCCAGCGGCCAGGTCTCGCGCCAGATCGGCGCTTTCGATTTCCTGGCCAACCTGAGCGTCAACCACGCCGATGGCTACCGCGCTCATGAGCGCGGCCAGTACGAGCAGTTCAATGCCAACTTCGGCTACCGCTTCAGCCCGGCGGTGGAAACGCGCTTCTACCTCGGTGCCTATATCGTCGACCAGAAGCTGCCCGGCTCGCTGTCGTTGTCCGATGCACTGAACAATCCGACGAAGGCCTCGCCCGCCGCGGTGGCCGGCGACCAGGCGCGCAATACGCGTACCGAGCGCGTTGCCAACGTGACCACCGTCAAGCTCGACAGCGGCCAGCTCGATTTCACCACCTGGGTCATCCACAAGAGCCTGTACCACCCGATCTTCCAGGTCATCGACCAGGACTCCTGGACTTACGGGTTCGCCCCGCGCTACACCGGCACGCAGACCGTTGGCGGCCTGCGCAACCAGCTTATCGTCGGCGCGCGCTTCTTCGGTGGCAACAACGATGCGCGCCAGTACATCAACAACGCGGGCAACCGTGGCGCCCAGACGCTCAATGCGGCGCAGGACGCGTATAACTACGAGGCCTATCTCGAAGACCGTCTTTACGTAACGCCGACTGTCGCGCTGATGGCGGGCGCCAAGGCTTACCGCAATGTCCGCAACTACCATGACTACGGCGGTCTGCCGGCCGACCCTACAGCCAAGTCCGACAGCGTCGCCTATAGCGGCGTGAACCCCAAGTTCGGCGTGCTGTGGGAGCCGGTTCGCGACGTGCAGGCCTTTGCCGACATCACGCGCAGCGCGGACGTGCCCGACTTCACCGACCTGACCCAGACCTTCGCGGCCACCACCCGTTTCGTGCCGCTGAGCGCCCAGCACGGCTGGACGCTGGAACTGGGCACGCGCGGCAAGCGCGAGCGATTCTCCTGGGACGTGACCGCGTACCGCTCGCTGGTACGCGACCAACTGCTGCAATACACCACAAACCCGAATATCCCGGCCGCCACCTTCAACGCCAACCGCACCACGCTGCAAGGCGTGGAGCTTGGCGTCTCGAGCGACGTGCTGCAAAACGTGTTCGGCTCGGGCGACAAGCTCACGCTGTCGCAACTGTGGAACTACAGCGACTTCCGCTTCGACAACGATCCGCAGTACGGCAATAACCGCATCGCCGGCGTGCCCGAGCACGTGCTGCGCACCACCATCGCCTACAGCCGCGCGGCCGGGCTGCRCGTGGCCGGCACCATCGACTGGGTGCCGGGCGGCGCCTATGTCGACTACGCCAACACGCTGCGCGCACCCGGCTATGCGCTGTTTGGCCTGCAAGCCAGCTATGAATTCCAGCGCGGCGTGACAGTCTTCCTCGACGCGCGCAACCTCGGCGACAAGCGCTATGTGAGCGACTTCAGCACCGTGACCGATGCCCGGACCGCAAACACCATGGTGTTCTACCCGGGTTCCGGCCGCGCGCTCTACGCCGGCATCAAATACAAGTTCTGAGCCGGCAGGCAGTTCGCTGGCATCCTGATGAGAAAAACCCGCCAAGGCGGGTTTTTCTCATTCCTGTGGCTGAAACCGCCCGGAAATCAATCCACCCGTTCCACCGCGGGCGCGTTCCATGCACCGTCCAGCATCGCTTGCCGGGGCCAATACACGCGAAGCGTCAGGTTGAAGGCGTCTGGCGGCGCCGGCAGCCAGTTGGCGGCGCGGCTGCCCTGCGGGCGGGCGTTCTGGATAAAGATATCGAGCGAGCCGTCGCGGTTATACCTGAGCCGGTCGCGGTCGCCGATGGCGTAGCGGCCAAGGGGATTGGCGACGAATGCCTGTTTGCTGTTGTAGAGGGTCAATGACCAGAAGGCATCGGTCGGCGGCATCTGGCCCTTGTTGAAATGCATCCGGTAGCGATGCGCGCCACTCAGCGGCTGGCCCGCGGCATCCACGCGCGTAATGGGGTAGAGCGCGTCCTCCGGCAAATTGGCGCCCAGCCCCACCCATGCCACCACCGCACGCTTGCCATAGGACGTACCGTAATTGCCGAGATCCCGGTGCACGGTCCATTGAATCCCCGGCTCGCCGCCGCGCCTGGCGGCTGCGACGATGCCCGCCAGGGCGGTCGTGGCGCCTTCCTGCACCGCGCGCGCCGTCGAGGGCTCCATCGCAGTTACGGAGAATGGCATGCCCGGGACGATGCCGAGCTTCTTGGTCGATTCCACCATGGCGGCGTCGGCCGCCGCGGGCGGATTGGCGGGCAGCAGCGCTGCGAAACGCGTGAAGAACGCCTGCGCGTCCATGGCTGCCACCTGCTCCACAGGTGGCGTCTCCACGTCCACGGCAACCGCTTCGGTCAGGCTTGGCTGCGTGGCCTTGGGCCGCGCCTTGCCACCCCGCTGCCATGCCGAGAGCGGCATCAGCCGATACTGGTCTTGCAAGTGGCGGACCGCCGCATAATCCTGCTTGCCGTTGGTCTGGGTACGGCCAATCAGCCACACCATATCCGTGGGGGCGCGAATTTCCTTTACACCCGCTGGCAATGTGCCTTTCCATTTAGGACCGGTTACGGCAAACACAGCCCGCTTGGTACCGGTGGTACGCTTGCCTGGAGACGCGAAGACATTGGTCCATGCGTCCATCAGCGGCATCAGGTAATAGCGGCCGTGTGTATCGGGCAGCGACAGGATCACCGGCTCGGCGGACAAGTCCAGCCATGCCGTCGAATAAAGCGTATCCGCATTCGGGCTGACCACCTCGGTGAAAGAAGCGTCCGGGAAGCTGCGCTTGTGCGAGAAAGTATTGACGGGCGTGCGCGCTGTCATGACTTCGCGCGTCACATCCATCAGCACCAGTGGATAGGCGTAGACGAATACCTCGGTCGACAAGGCCTTGTTGGCCGCATCGGACGGCAGCGAGGAGGCTTGCGGCACGGCGGACGATTGCGGGCCCGTGGCACAGGCGGACAACAGCAGACCGAGCGCAAGCGCACTCGTTATTCGGCGTAGCGAAATCATCATGACCCCGGTTCCTCGTCGGACCACCCGTTACGCCGCGCCTCGTCCCGGCATACTCGCGCCGCGTCTTGCCCTCCGCTTTCCGGCCAATCCGGCAGCCTGAGTCAAGACAATATGTTGTCGGGCGGGAATACAGGCGTATGAACCGCCTCTCCGGCAGAGCCTGGATCTTTCCGCACGGGACTGCAGCGATTCGCCCCACCGTCAAGGCGTGCATTATCTCGATAATGCGCAGAATAATAATCCCAGCGCGAACCGTTTCGATAACGTAGACCCGTGCGCGGTATCACCATTGGCGCGCAAACTCGCGCCCAATATCCGGGCATCGTTCAGGGATATAACCATTTGCCGTGAGCCGGACGGCGCCAGGGCGGCATGGCGCGCGCCGAGCGATTGTCGCCACGACGCACGGCGGTCCTGAAACACGCTCCCGATGTTCGGCTTGGGCGCTCCGCTCATTTGGCCGATACTGGGAATGCTGGCCGTCCTCGCTCGCCGCACGGTGCTTCGGCCCGGCTTGCCCCAGCGTCCAGATGCGAGCGGACCGGACCGCGGATTGCATTCACGCGATGGACGAGACCGTCATGGCAACTGGCAGCGCGACRTTGGCCAAGCACCCCGATCTGTCACCGGCGCAGGTATATCTCTTTGCGTTCACGCTGGGCTGCGCTACTGGCGTGGATTTCGTGGCGTCATCCATGATGGGCGTCGCCGGTACGCACATCCGGGGCGGCATCCACGCCTCGCCGGAGGATTTTCTCTGGAGCCTCACGTCCTATGCCGCCGCGGCCATGGCCGCCAACCTGGTGCTGCGGCGCATCGCGCAGGACATCAGTTATCGCGGCTATACCCTGCTCGGCCTGGCCATCGCCACCGTGGGCGCCGTACTGTGCACCGTTTGCAATACGCCACTGGAACTGAGCCTGGCGCGCGCCGTGCAAGGTTTCGGCGCCGGCGGCTTGTTCACCGCCTCACGCATCATCATCCAGCTGGTGGCGGCCCGCGAAGAGCGCCGCCCTCTCTTTCTCGGCTTCAATGCCGGCGGCATGGGCCTGGCGGCGCTGGCCCCGTGGCTCACGGCGGTGCTGGTGGAGGATGCGAGCTGGCGGATGATCTTCGCGGTGCAGGCAGGCATGTCGGCCGCGGCGATCCTGCTGGTGTTCGTCTCGTATCCACGACGGCTCGCGGCATCGCTTGCACCGTGGGAAGTGGACGTCGGCGGCATGGATTGGATTACAGTGATCTTGCTGGGCACGGGCGCGCTGGTCCTGCTGCACGGGCTGGGCGACCTG
>NZ_JBFTLX010000066.1:0-28181 GCF_056396665.1 Cupriavidus sp. 05T313
TGATGAGCCCGAGGGCTTCACCTCCGCGCCCGCCCAACCACAAAACCATCACGACGTGATGTGTTGTGATGGTGCGCACCGGCACTGGCACCGGCACCGGCAGATGGGCGAATGGGCGAATGGGCGAATGGGCAAGGATGCCGATGCCGATACACCAGCCTCCTGCAAGGATCGCTTTCTTTTGGGTGCGCCCGGCAGGGCGCACTTACTTTTCTTCATGTCACGCAATACCTAGCTGCTACAGCGCAACAATTCTAGTGGCGGCGAATGTTACTGCCCAATGCGTGAGAATTGTCGCCACCAACGCCACGGCTAGCAGGCCGGTTCTCTCGACGCGCGTGCTGAGCACGAACCCCAGCACCCCAAACAGAACCGGTGGAACGGGTATCAGCAGGATCAAGCCAAACAGCATCCGGACATCAGCAGGGCACACGTCTATTCCAACGCATGCCCCAGGCCGCGGCGTGCACAGGCGCAGGAACACGTCACAGAGGTACGCATCAATGACGGAACATGCGACTACACTGGCCACGCCGACGCCGGCAAATGCTGCCGTCACAACGAAGCGCCGCCAGCCTACTTGATTTCCCAAAAGAGTATCTCCGTTGATCGCCCGAGATCCGACCACCCATAATGGGTGCCGGGAAAGAACGCATCCCATCCCAAGCTGCGACCGATTGTTGAAACGACGCCGGGAGTGCTGCTGATCGTCAGCCGCGACCCATTCCACAGGTCAATGTGACCGCCGCTGGCGTTGCCAGCCGTTTCGCCATCGCGCCTCCAATAGTTCCTGAACGCGGCGATGCCAGTGCGTCCCGCGAATCAGACCCGGTGATGTTTTCCGGTGCGCCGATGCCAGCCATAGGCTTGAGCTCCCGTAGCTGTGAACCCCGGATTACCGGAGCCACGCAACCCGGATGCCCCGTCGCGCGCGCCCATATCTTCGAACCACTTTTCGCCGGCAAGCAGAGCAACAATGCGCGGCGGCGTGGGGCACTGGCACAGGACAATATCGCCGTCCAGGGCAATCTCGCCCATGAACTGCATCCGGCGCGGCCCGCCGGACTTAGCAATCGTGCCGGTGCTCTTGCAGGTTTCGCAGTAAGCCTGGCCTCCGATCAGTGCGGCCTGGTGGCCTGGGTCGCCAAAGGTACAAGCTAGGCCTGCATAAGGCAGGATCTTCCCGCCGCGCTCCAGTACGTCGCCAACGCAGGCAATTCTTCGCATCATGGTTGAGCCTCCCAAATGCCGATGGGCTGCATGTCTTCCTGCATACGATCTCCCTCAAGATGGGCTATGTGCGCAAATCGCCCCCCATTTGTGCCTAGTGCCTCATCGAGATCAATCGGACAAGTCCCGATGCGTGATGAATTTTCTTATTATCAGTGCTGCACAATTTCTATTTCGTCGCGGGCGCGGTGGCACCGCTTTGATAAGCCCGAGGCCTTGACCACCGCGCCCGCCCCACCACGAAACCACTGGCGGGCGATGTGTCGTGGTGGTTCGCGCCGGTAACGGCAGATGGTCGAATGGGCAAGCATTCGGMTACCGGGGGCTCCACCACGAATCCTGGAAACTGGCAGGTTCGTGGCCTTTCAAGCCGGTACCGGCAGAAGCCAGCAGAACTGTGGCCGTACGACGAATCCCCTGGACCTCGCATTCGCGATTGCTCTGCCCCCGGCAGGGTCGGCTTTCTTTTCGTTAGTTTTCTTTGCCGAACGCAAAGAAAAGTGACCGGCGTCCCCCGCAGGGGGATGTCGTATTCCTTTGGGTGCAAGATGCCGACATCGCTCAAATAAAGCCCCCCTAAATCTCCACAAACACCCCCCCACCCTCAACCCTCACCCCAAACACCTCAATATCACCAGTCAGCGGCTCACACATAGCCCGCCCGGTGCGCACATCGAACCTCCCCTGATGCAACGGACATTCAATTTCGTGTCCATCGAGAAACCCATCACACAGCCGCGCGTTACCATGACTGCAAGCATTATCCGTCGCGTAAATCTCATCCCCCACGCTATAAAGCGCGATCTCCCGGCCACCAGCATTAACCGCCACGACATCATCCTTGGGAATCGCGACCAGTGGCATCACTTGAATCCATTGCTTCGGCATGGCACACCTCAAATCGGGTAAATAATGGAATTGGCGATCATCTCGCTATCGAAAACGCATAGCCGGGACTCAAACTTCAAGCCCTCCCCGGTGCGCCGGATCACATCGATATAGCGGCCCACGTTGTACACGGTGGACAGCCCGTCCGGCTTGGTACGAAAGACCGCATAGCTGGCCTCGGCGTCGATCCGCTCCGCATCGGCCTTCAGGATGCGCGGGATGCCGACCACATGCCGCTGATAGTACGGATCATGGAAGATGGTCTCGGTCGCACCGTAGATGCGGTCCCTGAGCATGCCGCGGCTCTCGAAGGAAAGTGTGGCAAGCGGGAAGCCGCCATCGTAGTTCTCGCGCGGCTGCAGCTTGTAGACGCACGCCTCGGTGAAGAAGTCCGGCCACTTCCCCCATTCGTTGTTGTCGAGCGCCGCGGCGTAGTCCGCATACAGCGCCAGCACTTGCGAGTAGGTTTCAAAGTCGAGCATGTCTCAAGCCTCCATCACGCGCCGCCAGTAGTTGTACATGCCGCGAATCAGCGTCTCGGTCACCATGTGGTCCGTATCGCCGATCTCGCGTCCTCCCAGTTCCGCCACCGTCCGGTGGAATGGTTTCTGCTCGAAGCCCTGCTGGGAAAACTCGATCACTTCGCCGTCGTCGGCCGAGACAAAGCCGGCCGGACCGAACAGGTTCGCCTGGCGCAGCCGGCGCCGGGTCATGTCGGCATCGTCGTCCTCGAAGCCGAAGTGCGTCCACACGAAGTTGAACGTGCCGTGGCCGGCTGGCTGGATATGCCGGGTGGAAACCGAGTTCACCTGCTGCTGGATGATGACGCTGGGGAACAGTGTCATCATCACCGCCGTGGGCGTGCCCCACCAGTCTTCCTTCACCACGTCGAGGAAGCGGTCGTCGTGCAGGTTCATCTGCTCCTTGAAGCTGGACACGCCGCTGGTCACTTCGCCCTTGCCGCCCTGGCCGCGCGTGGAGATCATCGCCGCGTGGCGGAAGTGCTCATCCATCCTGAGCTCCGACTTGTTGTCGGCTCGCCAGAGCCCGAACGTCACGAACCAGGTGTGCAGCAGCCCGGGGTGGTACGGATCCTTGATGTTTTCCTGCATCAGCTTCCAGTTGCCGGGAATCTGCTGGCGGCTGTAGCCGAGGATAGTCAGCTTGCGGCCATCGAAGACCCTGTCGAAGTAGGCCAGGATGGCCGGGCCGAGATAGTCCTCCAGTTCGGGCACCGCATGATCGAACGAGGCGAAGATCACGCCGTTGCGCCGCGCGACCTTGAGCTTGGTCAGGCCGTGCGCCTTCGGGTCGAAGTCGGCTGGCATGCCGCCATTGACCTTGCCGTCGAGCTTGACGCCGCGCCGGAACGGCACGCCGACAAGGTTGCCCTTGAGGTCGTAGTTCCACTGGTGATAGGGGCAGGTGAAGTCCTTGCGATTACCGGAGCGCTCGCGGCAGAACTGCACGCCGCGGTGCGCGCAGACGTTTTCCACCACATAGATCTCGCCGTCCGCCGCACGGCTGGCGATCACCGAACGCTCGCCGACCGCCGTGCGCTTGAAGTCGCCCGGGTTCGGGATTTCCGCTTCCAGCCCGATGTAGCACCAGTGGCCCGAGTAGAAGAAGCGTTCCAGCTCCTGCCGGTAGATTTCGTCGTCGGTATAGGCCCAGAACGGAATCCGGCTTGAGCCTTCGTCCTTCCATTCCTTCTTCCTGAATGCAATAGCCTGTTCGCACATGGCCTGTTCGTGCATGGCTTGTCTCCGTGTGGTTTGTTGTCGGGATGTCTCAGACGCCGCTGGCATGGAATGCGTCGGCGTGGATGTGCTCGGGATCGATGCCTCTCTGCCTGAGCAGGATGGAGGCGGCGTCGACCATGACAGGGGCGCCGGCGAGATAGGCGCGCCAGCCGCCCATATGTGCCCAGTCGTCAGCGACCGCCTTGGTCACCACGCCGCCCCGGAAGCCGTCGCCGTCGCCGGCTGCCGCCACCACTACATGCACGTGCAGCGCGGCGTGGCGCGCCTGCAGTTCGCGTAGCCACTCCAGGCCATACACGTCCGCCTGCGTGCGGACACCAAAGTAGACATGCACGGGATTGCGCATGCCGGCATCGAGCATGCCGCGCAGGATCGACAGGATCGGGGCGAGGCCGGTGCCGCCGGCAATGCACACTACCGGGCCGTCGCACTTGCGCCGCAAGTAGGCCGTGCCCAGCGGACCGCTGACGCGGATGGCATCGCCGACCTTCAACTCCGACGCCACATAGGACGTGACGCGCCCGTCGGGCACCAGCCGGATGTGAAACTCGAGTTCATCGGCGCCATGGGCGACCGCCATCGAGTAGGGGCGGATATGGCGCGGCGTGAACTGCAGCGTCGCGTACTGCCCGGGCGAGAAGTCGAGCGGCTTCGGAATTCCCACGCGAACGCGCTTGATGTCATGTGTGAGGTCATCCAGGCCGGTCACCGTGCCTTTGAGGATCTTTGCCGGGTGCACCACGACTTCGTCGAGTTCGGGAATCTCGATCGCGCAGCTTTCCACCAGCGTGGTCTGGCACGCCAGCACCGTATCCCCCGCCGCCATGGGCGCGCGGGAATCCTCCGGCCCGGCAACCAGCGCGCGGCCGCCCACCATCTTGCAGCGGCAGGTGCCGCATCGTCCCGCCATGCAGCTGTATGAAATAGGAACCTGGTTGGCGCGCAGCACGTCCAGCAGGTTGTCGCCGGGCTGCACGTGGAGCGTGCGCGCGAGCGGATGAATGGATACTTCCATGGGGCTTTGTCTCCAACGATGCTTGCTGTCGTTGTCCGCATATTGGCGCGGCAGGTAAAATAAATAAATAGAAGGAAGGTGATACGTCATATCACTGTGAGTGATAAAGGAGGCGGAATGGAACTGCGGGAAATCGACCTGAACCTGCTGGTCGTGTTCAACGAATTGCTTCGCCTGCGCCGCGTTTCCGCGGTGGCGGAGGCGCTGGGCATTTCCCAGCCCGCCATCAGCAACGCGCTCAATCGCTTGCGCAAGCTGCTTGGCGACGAACTGTTCCTGCGGACATCCAGGGGCATGGTGCCCACGCCGTTCGCGGAGAATCTCGCGGAGCCGATCGGCTATGCGCTTGGTGCCATCCACAACACGCTCAATGCGCAGTCAGCCTTCGAGCCGGCATCGAGCACGCGCAACTTCACCATCGCCATGACGGATATCGGCGAGATCTATTTCCTGCCTGACCTGATGAAGCGGCTGTCGAAGGTGGCGCCGGGCGTGACCATCAGCACGGTGCGCAACCATACGGTCAACTTGCGCGAGGAGATGGAAAGCGGGCGCGTCGACCTGGCGATCGGCTTCATGCCGGATCTCAAGGCCGGTTTCTTCCAGCGGCGCCTGTTCCGGCAGCGTTACGTCTGCATTTTCAGGAAGGGCCATCCGCTGGCGCGCGAGGGCATGACGATCGGTTCGTTCAGCAACGCCGAGCATGTGGCGATCGTGGCGGCCGGGACCGGCCACAGCATGGTGGACGAAGTGATCCAGCGCGCGGGGGTGCCGCGGCAGGTGCGCCTGCGGGTGCCGCACTTCGTGGCGGTGGGCCATATCCTGCAGACGACGGACATGATTGCGGTAGTGCCGGAGGCCTATGCGGAGCGGACGCTAAAGCCCTTTGGCCTGGAGGCGGCGGCGTGCCCGGTCAAGATTCCCGATATTGTGATCAACGTGCTCTGGCATGCCCGGAACAATCGGGAGCCGGCCAGCCAGTGGTTGCGGCAGTTGGTGTTTGAGGCGTTCTCGAAGTAAATGTGTCGCCGGAGGCGATTCCTGATTCCCGCTCCCATGGGAAAGGCGGCGTCAGCATTCCCCGCCTGCCCACAAGACCCACCCTCAAGCCCCCAGAACTTCCGCGCATACCGACAACCACGCCCGCGCCGCGTGCGACTGATACCGTCCCTGCGCCCAGATATGCGCCAGCGCCCAGTCCATGGTGGGCTCCGTCAGCCGCGCCACGGCCAGCTTGTCCTCGAGCTGCAGCTTGGACAGCAGCGGCTGCGGCAGGAAGGTGGTGCCCAGCCCGGCCGCCGCCATCGAGGCGAGGAATTCCCAGTGTCCGCTTTGCGCCACGACCCGCGGTTCGATGCGGGCCTCGAGGAAGGCTTGCCGCAGCTTCCGGGTCAGGGAGAAGTCTTCTGTCAGCAGCAGCAGGGGCTCGTCGCGCAGCGCCGCCAGGGTGACGGTCTTGTTCTTGGCCCAGCTGGCCTTGCGTGATCCCGCCACCCAGATCGGATACTTGGCGAACTCGCGCGTGGCCAGGGCAAGGTCGCTATCCCTGGGCAACACCGTTGCGCCGACTTCAAGCTCCCCACTCGCCACTTGCTGTTCCACCATGTGGCCGCCATGCTCGGCGAGGTTCAGGTCCAGGTTGGGATAGCGCTGGCGGAAGGCGCTGACGGCCGGCGAGAAGAACAGGTTGGCCATGGGCGGAATCCCTACCGTGAGCTGGCCACGGCCCAGGGAGGAGAGGTCGGCCACTTCCAGCGTGAGCCGGTGCACCACGCCCAGCGCTTCCTGCCCGCGTTCGTAGACCACCCGCCCCACGTCGGTCAACTGGACCTGCTTGCCCGCGCGGATCAGCAGCGGCTGGCCAATCTCGTCTTCCAGCTGCCGCACCATCTTGCTGATGGTGGACTGCGTGACGAACAGGGAGGTTGCCGCCTGGGTGAAGCTCTTGAGGCGCACGGTTTCCACAAAGTACCGCAGGGCACGGATATCGATGGGCATGGGGGACTTCCTTTGCCATGAAAAAAGCGAATATGATTGGCAATTTTAAATCATGTTCGGAATGGCCGCCAGTTGGCTACACTTCTTTTCTATGCGGCGCCGGGCTGCCGTTGCAGGAACCCGGCGCCGGATCTGGAAGCCAAGGAAGACAAGATGAATGCCCGTGCGCAAACGCGCCCAACCGCCATCGCCGCCCCCCGTGCGATGCGCCTGCGTCCCGTTGCACGCCGCCTTGGGCGGAACACCTAGCCGGCCGGCCCGATCGTCCTGGTTCATCGCCCCTGTCCGCCAGCGTGCCACGCCGGCGTGAATACATCGAGCGCCCCCCAAAAAACAACAGGTTCGCGTCATGCCTAGCTGGCCGAGCGCACGGCAGTGGCTCTTTTCGCTGAAAGCATTCGCCGCTTCGATGCTGGCGCTTTATATCGCGCTGGCACTGGGCTTGCCCCGCCCGTACTGGGCCATGGCAACCGTCTATTTCGTGTCGCATCCGCTGACGGGCGCCACCCGCTCCAAGGCGGCCTATCGCGTGGTGGGCACGCTGCTGGGCGCGACCGCCGCCGTGGTCACGGTGCCCTTGCTGGTCAACGCGCCCGTCATGCTGATGGGGGCGATCGCACTCTGGACCGGCGCCTTGCTCTATCTCTCGCTGCTGCAACGCACGCCGCGCAGCTATGTGTTCCTGCTGGCGGCCTACACGCTGCCGATCGTGGCGCTGCCCTCGGTCAGCGAACCCGCGCAGGTCTTCGACATTGCCGTTGCGCGCATCGAGGAGATTGTCATCGGCATCGTCTGCGCCGGCATGGTGGGCGCCATCGTCTTTCCGGCAAAGGTGGCACCGGCGCTGCGCGCCCGCTCCGCCACCTGGCTGGCGGACGCGGCGCTCTGGGCAACCGACATGTTGTCCGCCGATCCGGACGCCAATGCCACGCGCCATGGCAGCCGCCACCGGCTGGCCGCCGATATCCTCGCGCTGGACCAGTTGATCACACAGCTGTCCTACGACACGGAAAGCGCGGACACCCTGCGCCATGCGCGCGCCTTGCGCGAGCGGATGACGATGCTGCTGCCTGTGCTGTCTTCGCTGGCGGCTGTCCTGCAGGCCCTGCGGCGCCACACGGCCGGCATTCCGGAGCACCTGGCACGCCATATGGCCGACATGTCGGGCTGGATCCGCGCTGGCTTCGATGGCCCGCCGCCCGCGCTGGAGCCGGCGGCCGGGCCGTGGGCCGGATACGGGAAGGCGCCGGGCTGGCATGCCGGCCTGGTCGCCACCGCCAACGATCACCTGCGCAAGCTGGCGGAGGTGTGCGAAGACTGCCACGCCTTGCAGCGCGGCATCGGCGACCAGGCGGCGGGCGCGGCGGCGGCGCACCGCGGCCGCAGTAGCCACCGAGCCGACCGTGCGGACCGGGCGCATCACCACGATCACGCCATGCTGCTGTTCTATGCGTGCTCGACCAGCCTCGCCGTGTTCTGCGCGGGGATGCTGTGGATCGTCTCGGGATGGGAGGACGGGGCGGGGTCGGTCGCGGTGGCGTCGATCGCGTGCTGCTTCTTTGCCACCATCGAGGAGCCGCGGCCGGTGGCGCATTCCTTTTTGCGCTGGAGCTGTTTCTGTTTCGCCGTCTCTTCCTTCTACCTGTTCCTGGTGGTGCCGAACGCGCACAACTTCGAAACCCTGGTGGGCATGCTGGCGGTGCCCTACATGGGCATCGGCATGCTGATCTCGCGGCCGGGCTTCAACCTGATCGCCATGCTGCTGTCGGTCAATACGGCCTCCTTCGCCAATGTGCAGAGTGTCTACGATACGAATTTCCTTGGTACCTTCAACAGCAGCCTTGCCAGTATCGGCGGCATGCTGTTCGCGCCGCTGTGGGCCATGGCCACGCGGCCGTTCGGCGCCCGCGTGGCCGCGCACCGGCTGATCCGCGCCAGCTGGAAGGACCTGGCGCAGGCCGCGACCCGGCGCGAGCCCGGCGAGCAGGCAAAGCTGGGTGGCCGCATGCTCGACCGGCTCAGCCAGCTCGTGCCCCGGCTCGCGGCCAGCGACGACAAGATGTCGTCGGATGGCTTTGCCGAACTGCAGGTCGGGTTTGGCGCGCTGGCGCTGCAGCGCAACCTGCCAGCCTTGCGCCCGGCCGCGCGCCGGGGCGTGACCAGGGTGCTGAATGCGGTTGCGCTGCATTTCCGCGCACGGCTGAAAGCCGGGCATGCGATGGCGCCCCCGGACGCGCTGTCCGAGCGGATCGACAAGGCGATTCGCGAGGTCGCCCTGCAATCCGACAGCGCGGGAGCCCTGGGCGAGAGCGCCCGCCATGCGCTCGCCGCGCTGATCGCCCTCCGTGTCACCTTATATCCGGCGGAGCCGGCGACGGCGCGGCCGGCGGATGCCTTGCCCGGCTTGCCGCTTCCCTTGCAGGCGGAACACAAATGCTGAGCGCGGAAATCGATATCTACGGCGTGTTCGTGCCGGGCCTGCTCGCGCTGATGCTGCTCACCTTTGCCATCACCGCCGGCATGCGCGCGGTGCTCGCCCGCGTGGGTTTCTACCGGCTGGTCTGGCACCGGTCGCTGTTCAATCTCGCCCTTTACCTGATCGTGCTGGGTGGCGTGGTCGCCATGGCCCGCTCGCTGCAATCATGAAACTCAAATTCCGTTTGTTGGGCCCCGTACTGCTGACCGTGCTTGCCACGGTTGCCGCCCTGTTCGTCGTCCGGCACCTGTGGGACTACTACACCATCGCGCCATGGACGCGCGATGGCCACGTGCGCGCCGACGTGGTGCAGGTTGCCCCCGATGTTTCCGGGCTGGTCACGCACATCCTGGTCAAGGACAACCAGCGCGTGCGGCGCGGGCAGGTGCTGTTCGTGATCGACCAGGACCGCTATCAGCTGGCGCTGCAACAAGCCATGGCGACGGCAGCCGCGCAGCGCGCGACGCTGGCGCAGGCGCGCCGGGAGGCCGCCCGCAACCGCAACCTGTCCGAGGTGGTCGCCACGGAAGTGGTGGAGGAAGGGCAGGCCAGGGTGCAGCAGGGCGAAGCGGCGCTGGCGCAAGCCGAAGCCGCCGTCGCCCTGGCGAAACTCAACCTTGCCCGCACCAGCGTGGTCAGCCCGGTGGAAGGCTTTCTCAACGACCGCCTGCCGCGGCTGGGCGACTACGTCACCACGGGCCGGCCCGTGCTGTCGATGGTCGACACGGACTCCTTCCACGTCGAAGGGTATTTCGAGGAGACCAAGCTGCACGGCATCCGCATCGGGAACCCCGTCACGGTGCGCATCATGGGCGAGCGCACCCTCCTGCACGGACATGTGCAGAGCATTGCCGCCGGCATCGAGGACCGCGACCGCAGCAACGGCTCCAACCTGTTGCCGAACGTGAACCCCACTTTCAACTGGGTGCGGCTGGCGCAGCGGGTGCCGGTGCGCATCGTGCTTGACGACGTGCCATCCGGGGTGCGGCTCGTATCGGGCCGCACGGCGACGGTGTCCGTGGCGGAGCCCCGCAAGGGCATTCCCGTCCTGCGTGACGAGGAGGGCGCGCGATGAGCAAGTTCCGCCTGGCCTTGCTGCCCACGCTGGCGCCGCTGCTGTTCGCCTGCACCACGGTGGGCCCCGATTACCACGTGCCCGAGCAAGCCGCCGTGCGCGCGCCGGAGGCCAACGGCCCCTTGCTTGGCACGGCGAACCCGGCCGTCTCCGTCGCGCCGGTGCCGGACGACTGGTGGCGCCTGTATGACGACCCCAGGCTCGACAAGCTGGTCCGGCAGGCGCTGACCGCCAATACCGACCTGCGCGTTGCCGCCGCCAACCTGCGGCGCGCCATTGCGATCTACCACGAGGTCGAGTCGGAGAACCTGCCGCAAGCGGCGTTGTCAGCCAAGGCCGAGCGCGCGCAGATCGCCGGCGAGAGCTTCCTGATCAAAGAGAAGATACCGGTCTTCAATCTGGGCGACTTCGGCTTCTCGGTGTCCTACCTGGTGGATTTCTTCGGCAAGCTGGCCCGCGCCGACGAGGCCGCGCTGGCCAGCGCGGAGGCGAGCCAGGCCGCGCTGGACGCGGCCCGGGTCAGCGTGGTGGCGCAAACCGTGCGCGCCTATGTGCAGGGCTGCGCCGCCACGCATGAGCTGGAAGTGGCGGAGCACCAGCTTGCCTTGCAGTCGCGTGGCGTGGAGATCGCCGGCAAGATGGTGGCCGCCGGCCGTGGCCAGCCCACCGACATGCTGCGTGCCCGGGCGCAAGCCGAGACCCTGCGCGCGGCACTGCCACGCTTCAGGGCGGAAAAGGAAAGCGCGGCGTACCGGCTCGCGGTCATGCTGGGCAAGCCGCCGGCGGCACTGCCCGAGGCCGAATCCGAGTGCAAGGAGGAACCGCGGCTGCGCCAGGCGATTCCGGTAGGGGACGGTGCGACGCTGCTCAAGCGCCGGCCGGACGTACGGCAGGCGGAGCGCGAACTGGCCTCCGCCACGGCGAAGATTGGCGTGGCCACTGCCGATCTCTACCCCTCCATCCGCATCGGCGCGTCGGCCGGCCTGAGCGGCCTGCTCAGCGACCTCGGCACGGGTCCGACCGCCCGCTGGAGCATGGGCCCGCTACTGACCTGGAACCTGCCCACCAACGGCGTGCGCCCGCGCATCCACGGCATGGAAGCCGGCGCTGACGCCGCGCTGGCCCGCTTCGATGGCGTGGTGCTGAAGGCGTTGCAGGAAACCCAGACGGCGCTCAGCGCCTACACCAGCGAACTGGAGCGCAACCAGTCCTTGCGCGTGGCGCGCGACGACGCCAATGAAGTGGCGCGGCAGCACCGGATGCTGTACCAGGCGGGCCGCGTGCCCTATCTGTCCAGTCTCGATGCCGACCGCACACTGGCCGGGGCCGATGCCGCGCTGGCGGCATCGGACAGCCAGGTCGCCATTAACCAGATCAACCTCTTCCTGGCGCTGGGCGGAGGATGGCAGAACAGCCCCAAGGTGGAGGAGCACACTGCGGCAGGCGAGCACCCAAGCGAGCACCACTAGGCATTGCCGCGTGCGGATTTCGCCTTCTTGCCGGTGACGTGCCGCACGGACTCGATAAAGCGCTGGACGCGCGGCGAGCGGCGCGCCGCCGAGTACACGAACTCGATATCGACGCGCTCAGTCAGGTCGGCCAGCGCGATGAAGGCAACAGCCGGTGGCGCATGCAGCTGCGAACTGGCTGGCACCAGCGCGCATCCCATGCCCGCGGCCACCAGCCCGAGGATGGTCGGCGTGTCGGTGCCGATCTGGACGATGTGCGGGGCAAAGCCCGCGTTCGCGCAGGCCGCCATCAGCAGGCTGTGCTGCGCGCTCGATTTTTCCCGGCTGAACCAGACAAAGCGTTCGCCGGCGATATCGGCCAGCCGCCTCGGGCGCCTGGCGGGCGGCGAGGCTTGCGCCGGCACCGCCAGCACGAAGTGCTCCCGGTACAAGCGGATGCCGCTCAGGCTGGCATCGTCCGCCGTGCGCCAGGCCATGATGCCGCCGTCGAGCTCCTCGCTTCTGAGCGCCTGCGCCTGTTGCAATGACAGCAGAGGCTCGATCGACAGCAGGATCTCCGGGTTGTGCTCCCGATAGTGTTCGAGAATCGACAGCGTGACCGGTGAAGCCAGGTAGCTCGGCATGATGCCCAGCCTGAACGAACCGGTCTGCCCCTGCGCAATGCGATGGGCGCGATCGCGCGCCTGTTCCAGCTGCAGCAGGGATTGCTTCGCATCCTGCAGATAGCTCACCCCGGCATCGGTAAGCTGCACCCCCATGGCATGCCGCTCGAACAAAGGGACGCCAATGGCGCCCTCCAGGTCCTGGATCTGCCGCGACAAGGCTGGCTGGGTGATGTTCAGGGCCCGGGAGGCCGCAATGATGCTGCCTTCCTCCGCGACGGCGATGAAGTAGCGTAAGTGCCGGGTTTCGATGTTGCGCATTCGTGCTGTCTTTGCTCCGGGGATCTCGTGCCGCTGGCGAATCCCGTCGCCATGACGGTGCCAGGCCTATGCCTTGAAAGTATAGCTTCCGCATTCAGCAAGCATTTGACCGCATGGCGGTCCGGCTCCTACCATGCAGCATCCCTCATTGCCGAACCAACACGCTTCACATGTCCAATTCTGACCACGCACTGCCGGGCGCCCCTGGCGGGGCAGCGCACGAACCTGACCTGCATATCGTCACGCCGCTGCTGAGATCCACGTCCTATTCGCAGCGGCTGGGCCGGTCGGTGTGGTTCAAGATGGAAGCGCTTCAGCCCCCCGGCTCGTTCAAGGCGAGGGGAATCGGCCATGCTTGCCGGGTCCACAAGGCGCGGGGGGCAAAGCACTTCGTCTGCTCTTCCGGCGGTAATGCCGGCATTGCCGTCGCCTATAGCGGGCGGCTTCTCGGCGTGCCGGTCACTGTCGTCGTGCCCGAAAGCACATCCGCCGCGGCGCGCGAGCGCATCCGCATGGAAGGCGCCGAACTGATCGTTCACGGACGCGCATGGAGCGAGGCAAACGATCACGCGCTCTCGTTGATGAAGCAGGACTACGCATTCATCCATCCCTTCGACGATCCCCTGCTTTGGGAAGGCCACGCGACCATGATCGACGAGGTCGCTGCCACCGGCATCAAGCCCGGCGCCGCGGTGTTGTCGGTGGGTGGCGGCGGCTTGCTGTGCGGCGTGCTCGCCGGGCTGCACCGGAACGGCTGGGGCGACGTGCCGGTCATTGCGGCCGAGACCGTTGGCGCCGAATCCTACGCGGCCTCGCTGGCGGCAGGCGCGCCGGTGGAACTGCCGGCAGTCACCAGCATTGCGACCTCGTTGGGGGCGAAGCGCCCTTGCGACAAGGCGGTCGAGTGGTCCACGCGGCATCCGATCGTCAGCCAGGTGGTCTCGGACAAGGCCGCGGTCAGCGCATGCCTGCGCTTCCTGGCGGAGCACCGCATCGTCGTGGAGCCGGCGTGCGGCGCGGCATTGGCTGCCCTGGAGCAACGGCCGGCGGCGGTGATGGCGGCAACGGATGTGCTGGTCATCGTTTGCGGCGGCGCGGGCGCGACTGCTGAACAATTGCAGGCATGGGGGTGCGAGGGCTAGCGCTTCCCGCCGCTCGCCTCAATCCTCGTGGCGCAGGTGCCTGGCTTCCCGTGGCAGGCGCAAGCTGACCACGAACGCCAGGGCCATCATTGCCGTCACGTACCAGTAGAAGGACGATTGGTGCCCCGCCGATTTCAAGGCCAGCGTCACGTATTCGGCCGAGCCGCCGAAGATCGCATTGGAGATGGCATAGGCAAGTCCCACGCCGAGCGCGCCGAAGGCCAGCATATTGCTGCGCCGGCCGATGCGGTCCGACAAGGCGCCGGACAGCGGCTGCATGCACATGTAGAGGAACAGGCAGCCGGTCATCGCCGTGCTTGCCGTCCTGATGGACATGCCCGCGGAGTTCATCAGGTACTTCTGCATATACGTGGTGAACGTACAGAAGATCAGCGAGCCGCCGGCGGGCGCCGGCCCCGTTGCGGCAAAGGACTTCGCCTGGTTGTGGATTGTGAAAAAAACGACTGAAGACGAGACGTTTAATTCATCACAGGAATGATTCGCCGTGACTACACTATGGACCTGTACCGCGCTGCTCATCGCGCCGGTGCAGATCAAAAGGCGAAACAGACGACATGCGGGACGCAGATCCGCCTATCCCGCTCCACGTTAAGTGGAAAGTGCCGCCAAATTCTGGAATCAAGCAGCATCATGAACAAGAAGCTCTTCACGACCCTCGTTTCCGCAGCCGCCTTCGGTGTCTGCGTACTGGCATCGACGCAAGCCAACGCAACGGGTCCGAAAGATAGCACCAGCGCCGGCGACAAGTACGGCTACGCACTGCACAACGGCAAGCGCGACCCGTTCACCGACGGCGCACGCGTCAATGACCGCCGCGATGCGTTTACCGACGGTGCGCGTGCCAACGACCGCCGCGACCCGTTCACGGACGGCGCGCATGGCGGCGTCTCCGCGGCTCTGGAACTTGCCGGCCGCGACCTGTCCGGCGTGTCGGCTTCGCCGGCGCATGGCGCGGCAGCCAACAGCCAGGCCAGCGCCTGATACAGCGCGGCCGGTCCGGCCCCTGGGTTCCCTCGCCCGGGGGGCTGGCCAGCAAGTATCAAGATCCCCGATTGCTATCCCTGTCTCAAGACAAATCATGAAAACCATCGTGCTGGCGCTGCTTAGCGTCACCGCCCTCGCTTCCTCGTTGCCGGCCCTTGCCGGTCCGGACTGGACCGTCATCGAGCGCGCTCGCGCCCAGAAGCAGGCGCAAGCGAAGCAGCAAGCGCAGACCCCCTGCGCGCTGAAGTCCAATCAAGCGGCTGCCGCTCCCGGCGCCGACGGCAAGTCAAGCTGAGCATTGCCACCGGGGTGCCGGCATCGCACGCGGTTCGGCTGGACACCAGTGTCCGGCTCCTGTTACGCGGCACCCCGGCGCTCCGCACGCCATTTCACCGCGCGCATCAGCGCATCACACCCTGACCCTGGCGTTGCCCGGATCGTAAGGCGGCCGCAGATGCACGCTGGCAGGTATTAATTCGCCAGCCAGGTCAACGTGGTACTTGCCGGCGGCGATCCATTCCGCATTGGCCGCGCCATCTTCACGCTGCAGCAGCGCCAGGCCCACCGGGCAACCGAGCGTATGGCCGAAGGCCGCCGAGGTGATAAAGCCGGCCGGGCGTACCGTGCCATCCGGACCGGTGCGCAGCACCGCCTCTCCGCCCCACAGCATGGCCTGGCTGGCGCCGTCCAGCGTCAGCACGGCCACGCGCCGTTTCACCTGGGCGCCGCCGCCTGACGCGCGCAGCTTCAGCAGCGCTTCACGTCCCCGGAAAAGAATCGGCTTGTCCAGTTTGCAGGCGAAGGACAGCCCGGCCTCGAAGGGATGGATGCCGGTGGTCAGCTCGCGGCTCCAGGCGCGGTAGCCTTTTTCGATGCGCAGCGATTCGATGGCGTAGTAGCCGGCATTAACCAGCCCGAGCGGTTTGCCCGCTGCGTGCAAGGTCTCGTAGACGCCTACGGCGAACTCCACGGGCACATACAGTTCCCACCCAAGCTCGCCTACATATGTCAGGCGCGTCGCGCGCACGGTGGCGTAGCCCAGGTCGATCTCGCGCGAGCTGCCGAAGGGAAAGGCCGCGCTGGAGAAGTCCGCGCGCGAGACGCTCTGCAACAGCTCGCGCGAGCGCGGTCCCATCACCGCCAGCACCGCGTACTGGCCGGTTACGTCGACGATGGCGCAACGCTGGTCGGCGGGGATCAGCCGTTCGATGTAGCTGAAATCGCGCGTGGTCTGCGCCGAGCCTGTCACCAGCAGGTACTGGTCTTGCGCCAGCCGGGTCACGGTCAGGTCGGACTCATAGGTGCCGCCTTCGTTGAGCATCGCGGTGTAGACCGTCTGCCCCGGCGGCACTGCAACGTCGTTGCTCATCAGTTGCTGCAGCACGGCCTCGGCATCGGCGCCCTTGACGATGTACTTGGAGAAGGAGCTCATGTCGAACAGCGCCACGCCCTCGCGGCAGGCGCGATGCTCGGCGCCGCTCCATGGCAGCCAGTTTTGCTGGCCGAACGCGTACCGGATCTCCGGCGTCTCCCCGGCGGGCGCAAAGAAGTTCGGCCGCTCCCAGCCCATCTTGCTGCCGAAACTGGCGCCGGCGTCGCGCAGGTGGGCGTACAGCGGCGAGCGGCGGAAAGGCCGCGCGGTATCGAGTTCGCGATTGGGCCAGGGCATGGCGTAATGCAGTCCCAGGGTTTCCTTGACGCGGTCGTGCAGCCAGCTTTCGTTGCCGTTGAAGCCGGCAAAGCGGYGGATGTCGACCGGCCACAGGTCCATGGTGGGCTCGCCCGCCACGATCCACTCCGCCAGCGCCATGCCGGCGCCGCCAGCCGAGGCAATGCCCATCGAGTTGAAGCCCGCGCCCACGTAGAAGTGACGCAGCTCGGGCGCTTCGCCCAGGATGAAGTTGTTGTCTGGCGTGAAGGACTCGGGGCCGTTGTAGAACTGCTTCACCTGGGCCGTTTCCAGCGCCGGCACGCGCTGCAGCGCGTTCTGCATCAGGATCTCGAACTGGTCCCAGTCGTCGGGCAGGAGCTGGAACTCGAACGGCTCGGGAATGCCTTGCATGCCCCAGGGTTTGGCGTTGGGCTCGAAACCGCCCATCACCAGCCCGCCCACTTCCTCCTTGAAGTAAATAAACCCGTCCGGGTCGCGCATCACCGGCAGGTCCGGGTGCACGCCGGCAATGCGCTCGGTGACGATGTAGTAATGCTCGGCCGAATGCAGCGGCACGGTCACGCCGCACAGGCGGCCTACCTGCCTGGCCCACTGGCCTGCGCAGTTCACCACGATTTCCGCCTCGATACGGCCGCCCGCGCCCTGCTTGTCCTGCCAGCTCACACCCGCGGCGCGGCCGTCACGGGTATGGATCGCCGTGACCTTGGTGTCCTGCACGATGACCGCGCCGCGGCTGCGGGCGCCGCGCGCCAGCGCCTGGGTGAGATCGGTGGGATTCGCCTTGCCATCGCCAGGCAGCCACACCGCGCCGTGCAGGTCGTCCGTGCGCATCACTGGCCACAGCTCGCCGGCCTGGCGGGGGGAGATCACCTCGCAATCCACGCCGTAAGCACGCGCCACCGCCGCCGTGCGCTTGAGCTGGGTCATGCGCTCGGCGGTGCGCGCCACCGAAAGCGAGCCGCACTGCTTCCAGCCGGTGCCCAGTCCGGTCTCCGCTTCCAGCTCGCTATAGAGGCGCGTCGAATAGCGGATCAGTCTGGTCATGCTCTCCTGTGCGCGCAACTGCCCGACCAGGCCGGCCGCGTGCCAGGTGGTGCCGCAGGAGAGCTGGCCCTGTTCGAGCAGCACCACGTCTTTCCAGCCCAGCTTGGTGAGGTGRTAGGCCACGCTGCAGCCAATGATGCCGCCGCCGATGATGACGACGCGGGCGTGCTCGGGAACGGGGCGGCGATAAGACGCGGACATAGGGGCACCTGTGGAGAAAGCGCGCCGGGAGGCGCTGTATCTGTTTGCCACAGTTTGCCAATAAAAAACACAAAACGCAACAAAACGGCGCGTGCGCCGGCAGGCCACTGAGTTGGCGCGGCGCAGGGAAGGAGGAGATGGGAAGCCCGCCCGGCGGCGTCGGATGCCGTCAGGCGGGCAGCGGCGCAGCTACCGCCGGGTGGGTTGGACTCAGGACTCAGGACTCAGGACTCCAGGACGATGACCATCCACGACATGCCGAAGCGGTCCGTCGTCATGCCGAAGCGTGGCGAGTAGAACGTCTTGCCAAGCGGCATCAGCACCTGGCCGCCCTCGGCCAGGGCGTTGAATACGCGGTCCGCGGTGGCGATATCCGGTACGGTCACTGACAGCGAGAACCCCTGGAAGTCGGGCTTGCCCGTGCAGCGGCCGTCGGACAGCATCACCGTGGTCTCGCCGATGCGCATGGACATGTGCATGATCTTTTCTTCGCTGCCGGCAGCGGGGCCGCAGGCGCCTTCTGGCGGGGGCGACTCCGGCGGGGGCGCTTCCTTGAAGCGCATCATCATGATCACTTCGGCGCCCAGCGTGCGCTTGTAGAACTCAGCCGCTTCCTCGCAGCGGCCTTCAAAGAACAGGTAGGGTTGGACTAGCATCTTGTCTCCTTTTTTGCGCTTTCACGCTGAGGGGTTGAAACTGATCGGCACCGATGCGTGCTCATGCACGACCAGCCATTGACCGCCGATCTTGCGAAAACAGACAGTGGCGCGCACCCACGCTTCCTGGGGAGCGCCGCCCCTGGGGGGCTGCTTACCCGGCTGACGCTGTAGCAACAGGCCAGGTCTTCGCTGRCCGTCAGGTGCATCCCGGTCATCTCGAAGCCCACGGGGCCATCCRGGCTGTCGAACCATTGCTGCCAGCGCTGGCGGTATGGCGCCACGCCGCGGGACTGCGCCGGCGGCACGACGTCGAAGATGATCACGTCTTCAGCATAGTTGCGCATCATGGCAACCGCGTCCTTTGCACGCACGGCGTTCACCCAGGCATCGACCAGGGCGCGGACTTCCACTTCACTGCCCGGGTGAGATGCGGGCGGGGATGCGTGCACCATCATGTGCTCCTTTGGGCCTTTGGGCCTTTGGGCCATTGGGCCATTGGGCGATAACAGCGCCCGCGCATGCGTGGCTGTGATCGCCTGAATCCGTTGTGTACACTGTCCACTAACACCAAGGTAGTCAAGAAAATGGACGATGTCCACATGGAGAAGAAATGACGGGCGCAAAGCGCACTGCGCGCATCCTGGATCCGGCGGATTCCGAAGCCCCGGCCAGCCCTGCCGATGGCCCTCCGGCCCGCAGCACCTATCGCCACGGCGACCTGCGGCGCGCATTGCTGGAAGCCGGCATGGAACTGGCGCGCGACGGCGGGCCGGACGCGGTGGTGCTGCGCGAGGCCACCCGGCGCGCCGGGGTGGTGCCCAATGCCGCGTACCGGCACTTCGCCAGCCGCCAGGACCTGCTGCAAGCCGTGCGTTCCGCCTCGCTGGCGTTGCTGGCAGTGGCGATGGAAACCGAACTTGCCGCGCTGGACGCGGCGGCGGCGCCAGCGGATTACGCGCGCGCCAGCCTGCGCGCGGTCGGCACCGGCTATCTGCGGTTCGCCTTGTCCGAACCGGGCCTGTTCCGCACGGCATTCTCGGTGCCGGATGAGCAGGAAGGCGTGCCGGTGCCCGCCAAGGCGGGCGAGAGCGGCCTGAATCCGTTCCAGTTGCTGGGCGCGGCGCTGGACCGCATGACGGCTGCCGGCGTGCTGCCCGCCGCACGCCGCGCCGGTGCCGAATACCTGGCCTGGTCCGCCGTGCATGGCTTGTCCATGCTGGTCATCGACGGGCCGCTGCGCATGGTGGCGATGGTGCCGGGACAGGCGGACGCGATCGGGCAGCGTTTGCTGGAAATGGTGGAAAAGGGGTTGTAGCGATGCCGCTATAAACTGGCACGGCTTATTCATGTCCGCGCGCCGGCGCGGACCGACGGAGAAATGGAATGCGGCTAGTCCTGCCAGTCAAAGTGTCCTGCCTGATCGTGCTGTTGCTGGCGCAATCCATCCCAGCCGCGCTCGCGCAGCAGCCGATGGTCTATCGCGGCATTTGCGATGCGTCGGCGGCGGTCGCGCTGGGCCAGAACCACTTCGTCGTGGCCGACGACGAGGCCGACGTCCTCACCATCTACCGCCGCGGCATTGCCGAAAGCGTGGGCCGGGTCGACCTGACGCAGTATCTCGGCGGGCGCAAGCCAAACGGCAAGGCGAAGGAAACGGACATCGAAGGCGCGGCGCGCATCGGCAACCGGATCTACTGGATTGCCTCGCACAGCAGGGATGGCAAAGGCAGGATTGCGCCCGAGCGCTTCAGGTTGTTCGCGACCGATGTCATCGAGACCGGCGCGGTGCCCGGCGTCAGGGCATCCGCGTCGGCGCCCTACGCCGGACTGTTGAGCGCGATCGTTGCGGACAAGCGATTCGACATCCTGGCGCAGGCGTCGCAGTTCGCCGCGGAGGACCCACGCGGCTTGAACATCGAGGGGCTGGCGGCCTCGCCGGATGGCGGGCTGGTGATCGGCTTTCGAAACCCGCGGCGGGCGGGCATGGCGCTGACGCTGAAGCTGCGCAATCCGGCCGACGTGCTGGAGCGCGGTTCGGCACCGGAATTTGACGACCTGGTTGCGCTGGATCTTGGCGGGCGGGGAATACGCAGCATGGAGCATATGGGCAACGGCTACGCCATCCTAGCCGGGCCATTCGATGACGGAAAGGGCGGCCCGGACGATTTCGCCTTGTACACCTGGTCCGGCAAGACGGCGAGCGCGCCCGCTCCCGTAGCAGACGTCAGTCTGGGAACGCTGCATCCGGAAGCCCTGTTCAAGGTTCCCGGACTGGACCAGCTGATCATCCTGAGCGATGACGGAGGCGAACTCGTCGATGGCGCGAAGTGCAAGAAGAAGTCGGTGCCGGGCCGGAAGAAGGGGTTTCGAGAGATCGGAATCCGGGTGCCCGCAGCGCTGGCGCGCCCGTGAGTCTTCATCGCGGCTGGGGCAAGGGCGGCGTCGATTCCACGGAGCACGTTCCACAGAGCACGGCCGCCGCTTTGCGGACATGTGCCACTACGCGCCGCTGGAATTCTTCATCTGCACGCGTTCCGCCAGAAAATCCAGCAGCGCGCGCACCCGTGCGGGCAGATGGCGGCCCTGGCCAAGGTACACCGCGTGCACCGCTTCCGTATCGCCCGGATTGAACGCTTCGAGCAGCGGCACCAGCCGCCCGGCGGCGATGTCTTCGCGTGCCTGGAATTCAGCCATCCTGGCCAGCCCCAGGCCGCCCACGACGATCCGCCGCAGTGCGTCGCCATTGCTCGTCATGGCATTGCCGATAGGCGCCACCATCCTGAGTTGTCCGTTCTCCAGCACAGGCCAGCCTTCGATCGCCCGCGCGTAGCCCAGTTTCAGGCAGTTGTGCACGGCCAGGTCGGCGGGGGTGGCGGGGGTGCCCCGCCGCGCCAGGTAGGCCGGCGCGCCCACGATCACCATGCGGGTCTCGCCCAGCTTGCGGGCCACCAGCTGCGAACTCTTCAGTTCGCCCGCGCGGATCGCCACATCGGTGCGCTCTTCCAGCAGGTCGATGACCTGGTCGGTCAGCACGATATCGAGCTGGATCTCCGGATACAGCGCCAGGAATTCCGGTACCAGCGGCAGCAGGAAATGGTCGCCGAAGGGCACGTTGGCGTTGATGCGCACGCGGCCATGGGGCACGGCGCTGGCGGCGGCGCCGCGCTCGGCGTCGTCCAGGTCGGCCAGCACGCGCACGGCGCGTTCGTAGAAGGCGCTGCCTTCCGCCGTCAGCTCGATGCGGCGCGTGGAGCGGTTGACCAGCCGCGCGCCGAGCCGCGCTTCCAGCCGCGCCACCAGCTTGCTGACGGCCGACGGCGTCATGCGCAAGGCTCGCGCCGCAGCCGAGAAGCCACCCAGCTCCACCACCCGCACGAACACTTCCATCTCGCCGGAGCGATTGACATCAAGCCGCGACATTGTGAATTGAATTCATAAATGTTGTTCGTTCGGGCAGTCTACCGCACCAATGGCCCGATCCCCATACTCCGCTCCATGCATCGTCCGGACTTCGCCGGTCCGGCGGCAGCCGGATCGCGGGATCGCACCTAACCTGTTTCGCACACTTCCAATGCCATTAGCTCTCTATGCCCTGACCGCCGGCGCCTTCGGCATCGGCGTCACCGAATTCATCATCATGGGTTTGCTGCTCGAGGTCGGGACCGACCTCGGCGTCTCCATCGCGGCGGCGGGCCTGCTGATCTCCGGCTACGCGCTCGGCGTTGTGGCCGGCGCGCCGGTCATGACGGCCCTTACTGCCCGCTGGCCGCGCAAGACCGCGCTGCTGGGCCTGATGGTGATCTTCACCTTCGGCAACGCCGCCTGCGCGATGGCGCCGAACTACGAGACGCTGATGGCCGCGCGGGTACTGACCGCGCTGGCGCACGGCACCTTCTTCGGCGTAGGCTCGGTGGTCGCCACCGGGCTGGTAGCGCCGCAGCGGCGCGCTTCGGCCATTGCGGTGATGTTCACCGGGCTGACCGTGGCCAGCGTGCTGGGTGTGCCGTTTGGTACCTGGCTCGGGCAGGCGTACGGCTGGCGCGCCAGCTTCTGGGCGGTGGCCGCCGTCGGCTTGCTGGCGGTGCTGGTGATCGCACTGCTGGTGCCGGCCGAACGCGACAAGCCGGAAGCCCCCGACCTGCGCCGCGAYCTGCGCGCGCTGATGCGCCGGCCGGTACTGCTAGGGCTGCTGACGACGGTGCTGGGCTATGCCGGCGTATTTGCGGTGTTCACCTATATCGCGCCGATCCTGACGCAGATCACCGGCTTTGCCGACAGCGCCGTCTCGCCCATCCTGCTGGTCTTCGGCGTCGGGCTGGTGGCGGGCAACCTGCTCGGCGGCAAGCTGGCCGACCGGTACCTGCAGGCCACGGTGCTCGGCAGCATGCTGGCGCTGGCGGTGGTGCTTGGCCTGATGAGTTTCGCCTTGCACAGCAAGGTGCTGAGCGTGGTCTTCGTCGGCCTGCTGGGCGTGGCCGCCTTTTCCACCGTGGCACCGCTGCAGATGTGGGTGCTGGAACGCGCCAGCGGGGCCGGGCAGAGCCTGGCGTCGAGCTTCAATATCGCCGCTTTCAACCTGGGCAATGCCATTGGCGCGTGGCTGGGCGGGGTGGTCATCACCCGTGGGCCGGGGCTTGGCGCCGTGACCTGGGTCGCCGCGCTGGTGCCGGTGGCCGCGGTGGCGGTGGCGCTGCTGGCCATCCGCCTGGAGCGCAATGCAGGCGGCAGGCAGCCGGGCGGAAGCGGCAAGCTGTCGTCGCCGCCGCTGCACTGATCGGGAGGTTGCTGCGGCAGGCCGGTGTGCAGCATTGCCGTGGCGCGGACAGTGGCTTATGCTGGCGGCTGCCTGCCGGCGCCACGGGATATGTTTTCATCCGGACCGATGCACGCCGGATACATCCAACCGACCGGACGCCATCCGCACCGATGCAAACCGCACTGATCGTCATCGACGTACAACGTGGCCTGTTCGACGACACGCCCCGGCCAGCCGAAGCCGATGCCGTGCTCGGCCGCATCAATCGCCTGATCTCATGCGCGCGCGCCGCCGGCGCGCCCGTGGTGTTCGTCCAGCACGAGCAGGCCGCCGGCGCGATGCCGTTCGGCTCGGCCGCGTGGGCGCTGGAACGGAGCCTGGCCGCGCAGGCGGACGACCATCGCATACGCAAGACCACGCCGGATTCCTTCCTGGATACCGGGCTGGCCGCGCTGCTGGATCGGCTGCAGGCGAATCAACTGGTGATCTGCGGCTATGCCACCGAATTCTGCGTGGACACCACCACGCGGCGCGCCGCCGGGCTGGGCTACGCGATCACGCTCGCCGCGGACGCGCACACCACGCATGACAAGCCGCACGCCAGCGCCGGGCTGATCCGGCGCCACCATAATGCGACGCTGTCGGCGATTACGAGCTTCGGGCGGCCTATCCGGGCGTTGGCAACGGACGACATCGTATTTGACGTTTGACACCGGGCGGCGGACAAGGCCGGATCGTCAAGACAAGACCACAGCAAGACCACCACGAGACCATTATCAAGAATGATCACCTGCTACCTGCGCTACATCATCGACCCGGCCAAGCTGAAGGAATTCGAACACTACGGCAAGCTGTGGATTCCGCTTGTGGAGAAGTTCGGCGGCCAGCATCACGGCTATTTCCTGCCGTCGGAAGGCGCCAGCAACGTGGCCCTCGCCCTGTTCTCCTTCCCCAGCCTGGCCTTGTATGAGGCGTATCGCAACAAGTCCTTCGACGATCCCGAGTGCCAGGCGGCCTTCCGCTACGCGCAGGAGACGCAATGCATCGTCAGCTACGAGCGCAGCTTCTTCCGGCCGGTGTTCGAGTAGGCGCTACGGTTTCTTTCGGTACCTTCAGGCGGATGGGCAGGGTACCCGAGGCGCTCGACGAAGCCGCCCGGGTGCGAACACGCGCTTTCACTGCCTCATCGCCTGCCCGATCAGCTGCCCCAGCAGCTTGACGCCTTCCTCGATCCGCTCATCCGCGATCGCCGTATAGCCCATGCGGAAATGCGGCGATGGCGCATCGGTGGAAAAGAACACATCCCCCGGCTCGATGATGACCCCGTGCGCCAGCGCGATCCCGGCCAGCTTGCGCGCATCGAGCCCCGGCGGCCCTTCCACCCAGAACGAAGAGGCCCCCGGCGAGTTATGCGCCCGGGCCTGCGGCAAGTGCCGCGCCAGCATATCGCGCAGGATCTCCGCGCGGCGCTGGAAGATCGGCGCCACGCGCCGCAGCAGCGCGTCGTGGTGGCCCAGCGAGATAAACAGCGCGGTAGCCCGCTGGTTGTTGGCCGGCGGATGGCGCAGCATGAAGCGGCGCAGCGCGCGCGCCTGCCGGATGACGGCCTTGGGCGCCACGATATAGCCAAGCCGGATGCCGGGCACGAAGGATTTGGACAGGCTACCCACATAGATCACGCGGCCGTCGCGGTCCAGGCTCTTGAGCGCGGGGATTGGCTGGGTCAGCGCCGGGTTCTCCGTGTCGTAATCGTCTTCGATCAGCACGACGTCATGGCGCCGCGCTTCGCGCAGCAGCGTCTCGCGCCGCTCCAGCGGCATGGTGACGGTGGTGGGGCACTGGTAGCTCGGCGTGATGAAGGCGTAGTCGCATTGCGCCAGCCCGTCGTCCGGGCACAAGCCGGACTCGTCCACCGCCAGCGGCACCACCTCGCGGGCGCGCATGCCGAAGATATGGCGGGCGTCGTTATAGCCCGGTTCTTCCAGGCCCACGCGCGTACCCTGCATCAGCAGGTCGGYCAGCAGGTAGAGCGCATTCTGCGCGCCCATCGTGACCATGATCTCGTCCGGGTTGGCCCAGACGCCCCGGCGCGGCAGGATGTGCTTCTGCAACTGCTCGATCAGCAGCGGATCGTCCCGGTCGATCAGGTCGGAGGCCCAGCCGCGGATCTCCAGCACGGCCAGCGCCATGCGCGAGCATTCGCGCCAGTCGGCGGTGGGAAACAGGGCGGGATCGAACTGGCCGTAGATAAACGGGTAGGGATAGTTCTGCCACTCGGTGGGTTTGACGATGGCACGCTTGCCGGTCATGTCGGGCAGGCGCGCCTCCCAGTCCGGGCCGCCTTGCGCGGCCTCTTCGGGGGCGGGGGTGCCCACCGCGCGTGGCGGCGCCGAGCCCGGCCTGACCGCGCTGGGCAACTGCTCAACCACGAAGTAGCCGCGCCGCGGCCTGGTCTCCAGGAAGTGTTCCTCCACCAGTTGCTGGAAGGCCAGGATCACCGTATTGCGGGCGATGCCCAGCGTGGCCGCCAGCTCGCGGCTGGAGGGCAGGGCGCTGCCTTCGGGCAACTGCCGCGCTAGGATGGCTGACACCAGTTGCTGGCGCAGCTGCGCCTGCAGGCTGACGCCGGAATCGGAGGATAGCTGTAGCAGCCGGTTCCAGAAAGTGTTCGCCTTGCCCATGCTTGCCATGCCGCTCCCCGTGCTATGGCCGCTGTGGCGGCCGTGGTCTTGTGCGGCGGATTATGGGCGAAGTCCCGCACCGATGGAATGGGGATGCCAGCAGACCCGCGCCACGCCTGCGGCAAGGCGAAGGCGATGAGGCCGCGGGTGCTCCCCTTGTGCTTAGCGGCCGAGAATCCAGCCCGCCAGGCTTTGCAGGTCTTCCGTCGTCATTGTCGCGTAGGCCGGCATCGGCACCTGGCCCCACTTGCCCGCGCCGCCGGCACGGATGTTCTGCGCTACCAGCGCCGCGGCGCCAGGCTGGTTCGCGTACTTTGCCGCCACGTCCTTGAACGCCGGCCCCACCACCTTCTTGTCGACGGCATGGCAGGCGGTGCAGCCATTGGCCGTGAGCAGGGCCTGCGGATCGTGGCCGCCCGCGGCCGGGGCGGCAGCCGGTGCCGGCGCGTTGGCTTGCGCCGCGGCCTTTCCTGCATAGGCCGTGCGCTCCGCGCCGTAGGTCTTCGTCAGGTAGTCGACCATGGCCGGGATGTCTTCGTCCGGAAAGGGCGCGCCGAAGGGCTTCTTCATCTTCTTGACCGTGGCGTCCCAGTAGCCGCGCGGCGACGACGGCGGCTGCGTCAGCACGTACTGCGCCGAGTGGCAGGTCATGCAGTTCTGCTGCACCAGGCGATAGCCGGGCAGCTCGCTCGGCGTGTAGCGCGCGGTTTCCGGCGGGAGCGTGATTTCCAGCGCGCGCGCGGCGGGTGCGCCGCCGATGGCGGCAAGGGCCGCGAGAGCAAGGACGGCAGCGTGGGGGCGGGTCGGTTTGACGGGTTGCATGGCTGCCTCCTTCATGCCGCGACCACGCGCGTGGTTTCCACCACGTTGCGCATATAGCCGGCCGGGTTCCACAGGGCGGTGAGGGGCTGGCTCTGGCYGATGCGGTTGCCGGCACGCACCTTCAGTTCGTACTCGCCCTTCTTCGGCGGCGTGAACGCCGCCGTCCACTCGCGGAAGGAGTAGCGGCCCAGGTCCTTGCCCAGTTGCGCAGCGCGCCAGGTGCGGCCGCCATCGGTCGACACGGCCACCTCGTCGACGCCATAGCCCCCGTCGAAGGCGATGCCGCGCAGCACGGTCTGGTGCCCGGCACGCACCGTTGCGCCATCCGCCAGGCTGGTGATGAAGGAGCGCACGTTGAAGCGGTTGATCGGCACCGTGCGCGCGGGCGCCGTGCCGGGCGCCACGCAGGCGCAGGGATTGTCCGGGATGCGGTAGGCCGCGTTCATCCAGAATCCGTCGAACGGCTTGTCCAGTACCTCGATGTCGGACAGGTGCTTGACCCAGTAGGTGCCGTAGTAGCCGGGCACGATCAGGCGCAGCGGAAAGCCGTTGAGCATGGGCAGGTCCGCGCCGTTCATGGCCCAGGCGAGCATGACCTCGCCATCGAGCGCGTGGTCGATGGCCAGCGCCTTGACGAAGTCCGGGCCGCTTTCCAGCGGCGGGCGGTCCATGCCGTCGAAGCTCACCTGCAGCGCGCCGGCCTGCACGCCGGCCTTCTCCAGCAGCGCCTTCAGGGGCACGCCGGTCCAGCGCGCGTTGCCCATGGCGCCGTTGCCGAGCTGGCCGCCGTTGGCGCGCGGCGACAAAAAGCCCCGGCTGTTGCCCGAGCACTGGTTGACCGCCACGAGGTCCACCGGGGAGGCCAGCCGCTTGATCTCGTCGAGCGAGAGCTCCAGCGGCGCATTGACCTTGCCGCCCACGCGCAGCCGGTAGGTTTGCGGGTCGATGCGGGTGGGAATCCCGCTCCAGTGGTAGCGCACGAAGAACGCATCGTTGGGCGTGATCGGGCCATCGTTGAACACGCCGAACGGGGTCTCCAGCTGCGGCGGCCGGCTGGTCAGCAGGATCAGCGGACGCTTCTGGGGAAAGGCCACCAGCTCGCGCTCGCCGTTCTCGAAGGGAAGTTCAATGCGCGCGTCGGCGGTGGCTGCCAGCGCCTGCAGCGCGGGGTGGGCCAGCGCCGCGCCGGCGCCCAGCGCGCCGAGAGAGCGCAGCACGCCACGGCGGCCCGGCTGCGGTGGTACGGAATGATGGCCTCGGCCCATGCCTGGCTCCTCGTCTTTTGGTGGGGATGGCGGTCTTGGACGGTGCCGCTTTGGTCGCACTTCCGGTTTCAGATGACTTCGTCCTTCATGTGATACC
>NZ_JBFTLX010000067.1:0-31052 GCF_056396665.1 Cupriavidus sp. 05T313
CGGAAACGTCGCACGATATCAGAGGAGTACTGGCCTTCTTTACGCCCGTCGTGTCTCGCGATGGTCAAGGCGATGTTCCTAAACTCGCTCTTGCCGAAACCGCGACAAACACCCCTCGCCAAACCTCAAAATTGGCGGGACGTAACACCAAGGGGCCGCCTGTCGGTAGGCTTCAGAGTCTTGGTTTCCCGCCACCCTGCTATTCAAGCTACGGGGCGCCTGACTTTTACCCCGGCAGGACTGGCTCCTGCTGAACACGCCAGCCTTAGCTGGACGCACACTGTGTCACAAATTTAGCTTCACATCCCAGCAGCATGGACACCGGCGGAGCCGGTTGATAATGGCACGAGCGATGAGTAGCCGCAGCGTCGAAATCGACTCAGCCACGTGGCGCTGCACTCGTCCGGCTGCCGCGAGGGACGTAATCCTTGGGGAAGGAAGGCGTTTCTGGTTGAGCACGGTTTTTTTTTGAGGTGCTCTGATTGAGGCGCATAGCGACGAGGAAGGCGTAGGCCGCAATACACAGGGTGGCATGGTGATGAAAGCCCCTCCAGCCGCGGCCTTCATAGTGCGCGAGGCCGAACTCCTGCTTGAGTTCCTGATAGTCGCGCTCGATACGCCAGCGCATCTTGGTGACGAAGACCAATTGTTCCAGGGTGGCATCGGACGGACCGGTAGAGAGGAAGTACTTCACCGGCTCGGCTTCTCCTTCGGGCCATTCGATCAGTAGCCACTCCTCGGGACGCATCTGCGTGCCCAGGTAGTCGCGATGAGCAGGGCGAACCCGCACGGCGGCGAAGCGGGAGGACAGTTCAGTGTTGGAGCCTTCCCGCCAGGTGACCGTGCGATAGACTTGCTGCGGCAAGTCCATCGCCAAGGCCTTCACCGTCACCGGTTGGTGTCCAGGCTCCCGACGCAGCTTCGTCGGCCGTATGCCGCGACCGCTCCATGCCTTGGGCGGCAGCGGCGCGGTGCCGGGCGCCCATACCGTAGTCCCCGGCCGTATGCCGACTGCATACAGCATGCCCATCTCAGTAATGCCATCGCGAAAGGCGGTTTCATCGCCATACCCGGCGTCCGCCAGCACCACGCCCATCGGCACGCCCGAGGCGAGCGCCTCACGCATTTGCGCCAGAGCAATTTCCGGCTTGGTCGCGAACGTCATGCCGTCCGGCACCCCGGCCTTCTTCTTGCGCACCGGGTCACTCGCCCAGTCTTTGGGCAAATACAGTTGATAGGCGACAGGAATGCTGCCCTGGACGCTGGCCAGCGAAAGACTGACCGCCACCTGGCAGTTGTCCTGCTTGCCCAGTTGACCGCAGTATTGGCGCGCGACGCCAACTGAATGCATTCCCTTCTTCGGGAACCCGGTGTCATCGATAATCCAGTAGCAGCCACTGTCCAACCCGAGGTGTGGCACAACCCAGTCGCGAACGCGCGACATCACGGCACTGTCCGACCATCCCGCCTTGGCCACGAAGTGATGTAACGATTGGTGCTTGGCAGCCACGTGTAGCGGATCGGTATGCGCAGCCAGAGGCTCAACACTCTTGCGCTGGATCGGCAACATGAGGCCTCGACAATAGTCCTGCAATCCGACGTTTCGATCCACATGATCCAACGCCACGCATAGGTACTCAATATAACGATCGAATTCCGCCAGATTTCCCATTGCCGCCTCTTGCCACGATGGAATCTTGGTTATAACTGAAATTCAATATTATTGACACAGTAATTGTCGTTTTTGTGACACAGTAAGATTTCTATGGGGCGTTGGGAGTCAAGCTCTTGTTGGTCTTTTTTCGTTGGGCAGTATCTCCTATTGAGACGAGAGACGAGCCGCAAGTTATCCACGGCCGGTCAGCGGGTCGCCTGTCACGACCACGACGCTGGCCAGCGGTGGATAACTTGCACGGCAAAGGCGCGTGATTTCAGTTTGGTGTCCTTTCAATAATTCGAGACTTCAACGGGATGGAGGTCGGAGTGTCTGATGCCGGGCAGTTGCCCTGGCCAACTTCTATCCGTGCCGGCGCCAGGCCGGTCACCACATACCGCATGCGCAAAGCGCTGGAACCTTCACCTCACTTTCAACTGCGCCTTAAAGCGACGGCGTTCGCCGTCTACCGCGGGGGTGCAGTGTTCTTCCGCAGCTTCAACCCGAGCGCGAGTGCGACGAACCCGTGCATATTGCGCGGATCATTTCGCCCACTTGCCGGACAGAAGATGAGCTTGGCCTGATCCATCCTATTGGCGCATTGCAGCGCCGGGATTTGGCCCGCGCGCTCCCCGTATTCGACCATCGTGATTTCATCGCGCGCACGTTTTTGCGATATCACGAGCGCTTTTTTAGTAGCGAAGGTCGCATCCATCAATTCCACAAGGCCACTCCGGATTCGTTCGTGCTCTACGGCACGATCGTCACGGACGGCGTCAATCGTCTCGTCGACTTCTGCGTGCAGTCCGGCAGTCGCCTGGAATACAGCAGACAACTTATCCGCAGCGTGATCGCCGCCCTGTGCGTTGGCGAGACACAGTAAGGAAAACCAACAATCATGAAAAAGCACCCAGACGATCAGGGTGGGCTGGATCTCGCCGCCCTTCCCGAAGAGAAGCCCGAAACGGCGGCTGTCAGCCCGTCGCGGGGACGCAAGTCCAAGAAGCAGCACAGCCTGTTGATTGCCGGTTTCCGCACTCTGGATATCGAGCTCGCGCTCATTCAGTGCGGCAACACGTTTCTGGTCCGCAAGTGCCGCGTTCAGCCGTATGCGGAACAGGCTCGTACTCCGGTACCGGATAAGGATGCCGGCATCGCGGCGCTAGTCAGCGAGTTGGCCACTGCCGGTATCACCGGTCCGTTGGCCCGGATGCGCTGCGCGCGCTTCGGGTTCTAGCCTTCTTCCCACAACTTCGTGAAGCCCCTCGGGGCTTCCGTTTGCGCCCTGCACGAGGCGTAGACGGAAGGTCCGATACCTCCTGGTTTTTGTTGCAGCACCCAGCTGCATTGTCACAAACGCCACCCAGGAGATTCCAAATGGCTCACGAACTACAACTCTCTCTCGACGGCACGGCCTCCATGGCCTCGGAGCATCACGTGCTCTACCGAAGCGACAGCAACGCGCCGCTGGCGGTGGTTTCCGATCGCTACAAGGTCGTCCAGCCGGGCGAGGTCCTGGAATTCTTCCGTGACCTGGTCGCGCACTCGGGCTTCACGCTCGAGACCGCGGGCAGCCTGAAGGGCGGGCGCCGAATCTGGGCGCTGGCCAGGACGGGTTTTGACGCCGAAGTGGTCGACAACGATCCGGTGAAGAACTACCTGCTGCTGGCCACCTCTTGCGATGGCTCGCTGGCGACGACCGCGCAGTTCACCTCCATTCGCGTCGTTTGCAACAACACCTTGCATCTGAGCCTGCATGGCGCGCAAGCCGCGTTGGCCAGTGCGTCGGTGATCAAGGTCCGCCACAACACCGAGTTCGATCCGACCGTTGTGCAGGACCAGCTCGGCTTGATCGGCGAGAAGGTCTTCGGCAGTTTCATCGACCGCATGAAGAACTTGTCGGAGAAGGCGGTTTCGCCCGCACAGGCGGATGCCGTGCTGCAGTCCTTGATGAGTTCGATTGCAACCCCTGACGTCACGAAGTCGCGAGGCTACAAGACCGTCATGGGGCTATTCAATGGCGCCGGCAAGGGCGCCGGGTTGGACGGTGTCAGGGGTACGGCATGGGGGCTGCTTAACGCGGTCACCGAGTACCACGATTTCCATATCCGCGCACGCGGTCAGGACAATCGCCTGAACTCCGCTTGGTTCGGCATTGGTGCCAACGCCAAGGAAAAGGCGCTTCAAGCGCTGGAAGCACTGTAAGTCGTAACGCCGCCGCCAGCCGCCAGGCTGGCGCGGCGCCACCTCATCTGGAGATCGCCATGAGCCAACACCACTTTCAAACGGTCCACGGGGCCAATACCATCGACGTCGTACTCGGTTGGGACCGCCCGCTGCACCATTTCTTTCTGTGGGTGGAGCGCCTGCGCTCTCCGGTTGCCATGGAACAAGCCGAGCAACGAGCAATGGCCGAGACGGCGGATTGTCAAGAAGAGCTGACTGATGATTGCGAAGAGCCCTCGGAGGACTTCCTCTACCACAACCTGGACGACACCACTTCGATGGGTGCCGGCCTCGCTTACTTCCGCAGCAAGCTCGCCGCACTTGGCGTCACCGTGCCGGAGACCATGTTCACCCAGGTCCTGCGCGACAAAGCACTCAACATCGGCAACCGGTATGTGGTCTATCGAGCGGATGGCACCTTCGAAGGCTAGGCCGCGCCCGGCCCGTCCGCAAGGCAGGAAGCACGGCACAGACACCAGGCGTTCTCCGATCCCGGATCGGTACACCTGCACTGCCGCGTTTTCGGACTGCTGCTGCAGTCCCAAGGCGCGAAGAGTCTAGATGGTTTTCACAGCCGCCAGAGCGGCAAGTTAAGCCCAAGAGGGGAACCACTCCCTTCACGGGTGGGTTCCCTCGCTATAGGAGAACCCACAATGCAAGAATCCGCAATGCTGCTCGAACAGCCGACTCTACCCTTGAGCCGGATCCGCACGAGCCGATTCAATCCACGCCGGTTCTTTGATCCGGTGAAAATGGCAGAACTCGTTGCCGGCGTACGTGCGGCGGGATGCATCATGCAACCCATCGTTGTCCGYCCGGTTGAGGACGACCTCTACGAGATCATCGCCGGCGAGCGACGCTACCGCGCGGCGACCGAGGTGTTTGGCGTCGAGTACGCGATGCCCATCGTGGTGCAGGATGTCGACGACGAGACGGCGGAGGCCATGGCGATCATCGAGAACGTCTCCCGCGACGACATCGCGCCCTCTGAGGAGGCGGTGGCTGCAGCGAGGATGGTCGGCAAACTTAAGGGTGACCGGGAGGAGGCGGCGCGCATTTTCGGCTGGTCCCGTGCGCTTCTCGACAAACGCCTGGCACTCATGAACTGTAGCAGTGAGGTGCTTAATGCTCTCAACGAGCGCAGGATCCAGCTCGGTCACGCCGAGCTGCTCGCCGCCCTCGCCAAGGATAAGCAGGACAAGTTCCTGCCTGTCATCATCTCCGAGTCGAAGACGGTTGCTGAGTTGAAGAAGGCAATTGAGACGGTGTCCTGCAGTCTTGCAAGCGCCATTTTTGATAAAACGGAGTGCGCAACGTGCCCGCACAATTCTGCGCTGCAGACGGAGATGTTCGGCGAATCCATCGCCACCGGAAACTGCACCAATCGCACTTGCTTCAACACTAAGTGCGAGGCGCAGCTGGCCACGATCGAGCAAGGCCTCAAAGACGAATTTCCTGCGGTTCGGATCGTGCGGACAGGCGACAAGTACACGCGGATCCAGCTGGTCGTGGAGGGTTCCACCGGGGTTGGTGAGGAGCAAGCCAAGGCCTGCCATGCCTGCCAGAACTTCGGTGCTGCCGTCAGCGGCCTGCCGGACTCGATGGGCAAGGTCTACCGGGGTCAATGCTTCGACACGGCCTGCAACTCGCGCAAGGTTGCCGCGCGGATCGCGGCCGACAAAGCCGCGGCGGCACCGCCGTCGACATCAAAGAAGGGCGGTACGACGGGAAAGGCAGCAGCGGCATCTGGCGCCGGCACCACCGCTGGCGCTACGCCGGCGGAGAAGCCCGTCACGGCTGTCAGCGAGACCGATAAGGTGAAGGCCTACCGCGTCGCCCTCTGGCGTAAATGCCTGCGGCGCGAAGTGGCGTCCGATCCGATCGTGGCCAATCACTACCTCCTTGCCGTCGCATTGGCGGGCCAGGCGCGAACGATCGACGGGGCGGCCATGCGCAAGCTTTATGAGCGCATCGTTCCCGACGAAACGTGCTCGGCCACTGACCTTGACAAGGCGCTGGACGCCGCAAGCGCACTGACCGAAGTGCAGCGGGAGAACATGTCCGTGGCGCTCACCGTTGCCGCCATCGAGGGACTGGACGTGCCATCGCTGGTGCGTCTGTGCAAATACCAGAAGCTCGACTTGCGCAAGTACTGGAAGCTCTCCAAGGACTTCCTGGAATTGCTGACCAAGTCCGAGATGAGGGTGGTTGCCAACGAGATCGGCCTGCTGGCCGCGCTTGGCGATAGCACTGCCAAGGTTTTCAACAAGCCCAAGCCCGAGTTGATCGAAGCCCTCCTGAAGGTGGAGAAGTTCGAGTACGAAGGCAAGGTACCGCGCGTGCTGCTGTTCTAAGGCATCGCTTTCCCCCAGTTTTCAGTGAAAGGAAATTCCATGTTCCAACAACTTGCAACCCTGCTTGGCTCGTGTGAGAAGCTCGTCCTGACGCTCGCCCTCAAGGGCGAACAGATGACGGTCTTCGTCGCGCCAACCGTCAAGGGTGGTGCTGACACGGGTCTGAGCCTGCCGCTGGTCCTGACGGCCACGCCGGCTGAGCTGGATACCGGATTCCTCGACGCGCTTGCCGGGTATACGACGTCACGCCGCTCGCTCAGCGAGCTGGTGGAGGCGACGACTGCCGTGCTTGATGCCGCCAAGACCGCGCAAACGCAGAAGGCCTCGAAGGCGATCGCCAACGCTGGCAAATCGAAGTCCAAGCCGCAGCTCCCGAATGAGGAGAGTGAAGGCGAAGAGGAGGAAGAGTCCGCCGATGGCACTACCGAGGCGGAAGCCCCGGCAACTGCAGCTCCCTCCAGCGACGGACATCCTCCGGAGTCCAAGGGGACGGACCTTGCCGCATTGCTCGACGACTAATTGGAGGCACACCATGACCATCGAAGTGACGCGCCTTGTGCGCGAGTTCCTCTACAACGGCATGACGTTCGTCGATCCCGGCCCTGCGTTCAGTCCCGACGATGTGCGGGACCTGTACTCGGCGCAGTACCCGGAGCTGACCACCGCCAAGGTGGACGGCCCCGAGCACAAGGGGGAGACGGCAACTTACACCTTCGTCCGCGCTGCGGGCGCCAAGGGGTAGCCATGCGCCATCGGGACTTGATGAAAGCCCTGGCGGATCCCGACAGAGCATTTGATCGGCCGCCCGGGGCGGTTTTTTTACAATCGAAGGAGATGCAAGCATGCTGCTCAGCCCTCGGCAAACTGGTGGCGGCGTCGATGGAGGCGTCGCCGCAATCCCGCAATTTCTGCGGCCTGCCGCTGCCGCAGATCGACCTGCCCATGGTTTTCTGACGCTGCCGGAAGTCTCGGCCGACGTTGCGGTCAGGGGCAAGGTACGTTTCCATACCCCCGAAGCGGTCACCGCGCTGGCGCGTGCCCATTTTGATACCGGTGCGTTGCGCGCGCGGGACGTCAAGGCACCGACCGGCGTTGGCGACGCCTACGCCCAGGCGCTCTTTAAGTGGTTCGGCCGGCAGCATCGGCCGTTCAATTACCTCAACCTCAAGTTCTCCTTGCTGGACGCCGATGCTGTCCGCGAGGAGATTGCTCATCAATACGAGGCGCGTTCCTTTACTGGCGACGCACCGCTCTATCTGGCGGTGAGTAGCGAAGGGGAAGGGATCTTCGAGCTGCGCGCACACGCCGAGAAGCTCACGCGTGCGCACCCGCAGCTGCTGGCGACCGCCTTGCGTCTCATCGAAGCGGCGTCATGGCGGACTGCCTGGATCAGGACGCCGAGCGAGCTGCTCTCTCACTTTGCCCATTTCTATTGGGAGGGGGACGAGACAGAGTCGGACGCCGACAGCCTTGAGTGGCTGAAGGAGCGCTTTGACGAGGACCAGGAAACAATGCAGCGCTACTTGCCGTCGGTCGTGCGTGCAGAGCTTGTCCCCGCCGCGCTTCGCCTGACGCCGACAGGTCGGCGCCGACGCAGAGATCGCCGGGACTTCGGTCTCGACGTCGCTACGCTGGAATCGTTGACCAGTCGGCGAGGCATGGCACGGCTCTGCCGAGAGCTGATCCTGCTCCGCAACCTGATTAGCAGGGCGCGGGGCCGGGATCTCCTCAACTATGGCTACGACGCACGTCCTGTGTACTCAGCGGCCGTACTGGTCTGGGAGAACGACGAGCGGGTCCAGCAGCTCTTCGACGACATCTATCAATACGAGTGGGATGGCGGCGAGGCGACGATGCACTTGGGTTTCATCCCGATTGCACAGGAACCTTCGGCCATCCGACGCCAGTACGCCGATTGGCAACTTGCCCTTCAAACGCTGACCAGCATCGATCGTGTGCTTGGCCACCTCACAAACTCGGATCCACTATGACAAAGATTGCAATGGGACAGGCCGGCGTGGAGGTAAATGTCACCAAGGCCGTCCTCTTATATAGCCAGAAAGACGGAACCATTTCCTATGCGACGCTCCACCCGATCCTGGTTGCGCCCAAGGGCGACAGGCCCACGATCGGCGCGGGTGTGCCGCTTGACCGGTTCGGCCTCGTGCAGTGCCTGCAATCTCTCGCCGAGAACGCGATCCCACAGGCGGAGTTTCTGCCTGCGACCGTGTTGTCCATTGGAGCGCATGCAGTGACCTGGTGGTGCCCGCCGTGCACGCGTCGCGTGTTCTTCCAGTGCAAGGAGCTTGGCAATCGCAGCAGCATCGTGCCGCACCCCGGGCTTGTGTTTCAGGCCGCTGTCGACGGATTCCGCGTGTTCGCCCTGCGGGACGAAGGCAGGCCGACGCCGAAGACGAAGCTCTACGAGCCTCCCTACTTCAACACCTGGGACGCTGGAGAGATCTGCGTCGGCTCGGCAAAGGTCCCTGCGAGGATCGGCGTGAGCGCGATTCGTGGCTGGGAGGATGCATTTTTCAACTCGGCCTTCACGCACCCCAACCACGGCGGCAAACGGGTTGCCTACAAGCGCGGCGTGTTCGCGTTCTGGAAAGACATGCTGGACGGCGCGTTCGGGAAGGCATACCCAAAGGACGTCCTCGTTCCCTTCAAACACACTCTCGGCGATCTGATCGCCAACGAGCTCACATAACCATGAACCCTTTCGATTCTACATTGCAACGCTCCTTCCCGACCGTCATGGTCCCGACGAGGGAGCCCGTCGCGGGGATGACAACAGCAGGCGAGCGCTTGCTTGTCGCGAGCAACGGCGTATTCATCGAGATCTTTCGGCCCTGGATCCGGCTCATTCGCCGCATCAGCAGCTACGCCGTCTCAACGGCCATCCCCTATGGGGTTGTCGAGGAGGTGACCGAACTGCTGTGCGGCCGAGTTCCGCCAGAGTTGATCGGCGCCTTTGCCGAGCAGGCGAGGGCGGCGTGTCCTAATGAAACTGGTGGGTGGATTGTCTGGAACCCCGGGACCAAGGCGTTTCGCCTGGTTTCGGTGGTCGTGCTGTCGCATGACAGCGCCAGCCTCCGCTACGACCGACCGCAACTCGCCGACGGCGAAGTCCTGGTGGCTGACTGCCACTCGCACGGGTGCTTCGCCGCCGGCTTCTCAACGACCGATGACCAAGACGATCGCTTTGACGTGAAGTTTGCGGTTGTGCTTGGCCGCTGTCATACCCGAAGCATGGATGTTGCCTTGCGACTCTGCGCGAAGGGGATCTTCGAGCGTTCCCACAACATTCCGGTGTCCTGGTTGGATGCCGTTGGAGAAGCCAATGACGTTGCTGCAACATAGGATCCCGCCGTGCATGATCAGTGGGGCATGGAAGGTGGTCGTGGTTGGTGCCGGCGGCACGGGCAGCGCCCTGCTGCCGAACCTGGCGCGACTGCACCATGCCATGCTCGAGCTCGGCCATCCCGGTGGCATTGACTGCACCGTCTACGACGACGACACCGTGAGCGAAACCAATGTCGGCCGCCAGGGTTTCTACCCGGCGGACGTCGGCGGCTACAAGGCGCTGTTGCTGGTCAACCGGCTCAATGTCCTCATGGGCACACGATGGGTCGCGGTGCCCCGCAAACTCGCCGCCTCCGAGGCAGTGCACGCCGATCTGGTGATCGGGTGCGTCGATACCCGTGCTGCGCGAAAGGCGATCCTGTCGGCTTGTGGCAAGGGCGGGGGAAGTTACTACCTCGACTGCGGCAACGAAACGGACCGTGGCCAGGTCATCCTGGGGGAGATCAGACAACCTCACCCGGGGCGCCTGCCTCATGTGGGCGACCTCTTTCCGGATCTGATCGACCCGGCAGGTGACAAGGAAGACTCCGCGCCGTCCTGCTCGATGGCCGACGCACTGCGCAAGCAGTCGTTGGTCATCAACCAGGCGATCGGTGTCCAGGCCTTCAACCTGCTGTGGACTTTCTATCGAACCGGCGCACTCCCGTACTCGGGGGTGTTCGTGAACCTGGCTACCGGCCGGACCAATCCGTTGGCCTTGGACCCGGCAGCCTGGGCGAGATTTGGGTACGTTGACCCAGTTCCAAGCCCGGGCAAGAAAGAAGGCAGCAAGCAGCGCAGGTCGCCGCGCRGCCGCACCGGTGCGGCACAGGCAACGGCAGTTTGAACACCGCAATGTAGTAACCCGCGCCACTTTCTGTGGCGTGTTCCCTCAAGTCCCATCGGGCGAATGTCCATGCCCGATGGCATGGCTTCGCCCGCCTCAAGAAAGGTGAAACCATGAAAAAGCTATTTGCAACCATTACCGCAATCGCCATGCTGACCGGCTGCGCCGTCGAGCACACGTCCTCCAATGTCTACCGAGGCATGGAGGCGTTGCACGGCGGCCAGGTCGAGCACGCGTCGGTCGTACGGGTACGTGCTGTCATCATCCAGGGTAGTGTGACGCCGGGCTACGGCGCATTCTCGGGTCTTGCCGGCATTGCCGGTGCGATCGTGGGTTCGGTCGTTGGCTCGCAGGCCATCGGTGGTGGCCGTGGCAGGTATGTCGCCGCAGCCATTGCCGGCCCGGTTGCGGGTATCGTCGCGCAGCAGGTTGCTGAACGCGCGTCGAACGCCAGCCGGCAGGGCTATGAGATTGTCGTTCGCACGGATCTGGGGCGACTTGTGGCCATCACGCAGGATGCCGATCAACCGATTGCCCCTGGCGATCGGGTGATGCTCGTGTCCAGCGGCGGCGCCATGCGGGTAACCCGTTAGCAGTCCCCGGGGCCTCGCCCACAGCAATCAGCCGCTCCCCATGTTGGGGGGCGGCTTTTTTGTTTTTCGGCGGCTTTCGGGATGGGGGAGCGGTGGCGGCGGAGACGGTATAGTTCAGGGAACGATCCGACGGCTCAGTTCGGCCGAGGCCGTGAGGGGACCCGCGTTCGATGCGTCGTCGAGACATTCACGTGACAGCTCCGCTCAGCTAGCGGTCGTTCGATCGACGAGAGACGGCGTCTGGGGCACTGCCTATGTCTGCCGCGCTGGCGTCTCGATTGGAGGCTGCTAGCTATTTCGCCAGCCGATGCGGAGGACTTCGAAACGACTGGCGGCATAAAATCTATACAACGACGGGCACAGGACGTGATGCCCTTACTAAGCTGCTGGTGCTACCCAATTTGGATCGAGGTTCACGTTGTACTTTTTCGGGTCCAGGTTCTGCCTGATCCAGTAGTAGAAGGCTGTTATCCAATCCTCATTCTGTCCAGCAAGAGCGACGTAGTTAGGCAGCGCCTTGAGGATTGCCGCGAGCGCACATTCGTCCAGATCGTCCACTTCAACAGTTCCGCTGTCGCCTTGGTCGAAGTGCTTGATTGCATTGATGAGCAGCATGTCGTTGACCGCCGTTCCGGCAACCGCTCTCGTCTGTCTTGGCCCCCCCTTCTCAACTTCCATTTCGATGATCGAGTCAGTGAAGTTGCTTTGGCCGGTATTGAGAACGAGGCGGGAGAGGATGACGTCTGCCGCACCGGCAAGCGTGATAACTGAGAAGCGGTCGTTGCGTGCTACGAAGAGGCCGATTGCCGCCCGAAGCTGGTCTGCCGCAATCTGGAGGCGGGTGTAGGTTTGGGTGGTCATCGCGGCCTCATTTGCTTCGGTACGTTCTCATATTCAGCCACCAAGCGTGCTCCATCGTACTTCGCCCAAAGAAGGCGCAAGAATACGTTCATGAGTGGTTCGCCGCGTCCGTTCAACTTGATGTAGTCCAGTATGGCTCTGGTCAGCGCCTTCTCTGCCGAGTCATACAGGTCCATCTCCACCGTTTCGGTGTCTGTCTCCGCGAGATGCTTGTGGGCGGAGATGCCAAGCATCATCTCGATATGGTGGTAATAGGATTGGCGCGATGGCGTCTTCCCGGCCATTTGCTCACAGACTCGCCGCGCATAGTCAACGAAGGGTTCCTTGCCGGCTTGCGCCCGTAACATGCCGTCCAGCAAGCCGCTCGCCGCGCCGGCGAGAGTGATGACCGCGTGGTAACTGAGGCCGCGAAGAAATATGTCCACAGCCGCCTCAAGCTGTGTACGTGCAATATCGCTCTTCTGGAAGGTCGGCATATGGCGCGCACCGGGATTCGGATAGGCCGACTATACCAGTCCGGAATGCGGAGGCGGTTCGGTCCCCGCGTTTGTCTGCTTGTCCCGAGGCGAAGGGATCGAGACGGAGGCATGCCGATGCAACGCAAACGGAACTTCCGAACCGGTTCCTCCCAGATTCCTTAGCCTACGCGTGTCGGCCGATGATTTGCGAGCTGAGACGAAGCGCTGAATGACCGATGGACTTCGGAAGCTGACGTCGGAGCGGTGCTGGGGCGAATGACCGGTTGAATCCGCAGTTGAACTCGGCCGTTGCTCCGCATTCTGCGGTGGGCTATCAGCTTGACTCCAACCAGCCCACAATGCCGCGTTGAACCAAAGCAAAGAGCCACGCCCGGGTAGGGCGTGGCTTGGTACATCAGAGGTTGCTGCTGTCGACAAAATGCCAGGCGTGCTTGGCACATCGGATCGCGGGGTAGACCGAGAAGAACAGGCGGAAATCCGGCTGGCCGTTCTCCGCGAAGCGGTAGACGACAACGGGCTTGTTGTCCCAGTCCCTTTCGATGGTCCGTGCGGCGCCCGGCAGCGCGCGCAGCAACATGTCCGTCTCGTCGTCCGTTTCGGTGCGGCAGTACAATCCGAGCCGATACCTTGCCGAGCACGTGGGCTGCGCCTTCCGCATTTGCTCACGTAGGAGGCGCAGATACGCCTCCGGCCGCAATGCGCGGCCCTTGAGCCGAAGTCCTTCACTCTCGCAGGCTGCCGCGAGCTGACAGCCGTCCTCCAGCACTTCCTCCAGCCTCCCGATCGCGATGGCTCCCCATGACCGCGAGCGCCTGTTGTCGGAGCCGTAGCAATTGCTGTCGCCACCTTCCGCGAGCACGATGTAGCGGTCCTTAGCATCCGGGAACTCGCTACCGTCGACTCTGAGGGTGCGATGCGCGTACTCGATGCGGTAGCTCATGCCAATTCTTCTCCGAACAGGTCAGGTTGCGGGGCGGTTCCGGCCAGTGCGCGCGTCTGGACGTGGAACTGCGCGGGTTGGGCCCTCACTTCGGGGTCGTAGTAACTCCTTGCTGCGAACTGCGCGAACACGCGCCAGGCGTGGGGTGAGGCGAGATCGAACTCGATTCGCCACTGTTGCCCGACGGGGACAGCGGGAAACTGCGAAACCAGGCTATCTATGTCGACGATGCCCAACTCCTCGAGGAGGTAGCCGCCCTTGTTGCACCGCTCGACGCGGAGGTCAAAGGTGGCCACGCCGGAGAGGGCGATCTGCAGGTCCTCTGCTACGCGTGAGTGGCACACCCGCGGGGCGGTTCGCCAGGTGGCCAGGTATTTCTCTGGACTCACCTGTTGGCCATCCTGCAGGAGCCGACCGCGCACGGTCAGTGGCGCGCGAAGCCGGCAGACCAGTTGGATTGCACTGCTCGCCGGAAGCTGGAGATTGGGATGGCTCGTCAGTGCGGTCACATTGGTGTGGTGGCCGGTCTGGTCCCAGATGATCGGGAGTTCGGTAGAGGAGCCAGGGTACTCCCCCGGGTAGGTTCCCCGGAAGACGACGATAGCCCGCCGGATTTCGTTGGTCATGCCATGGCTCCTATTGCAGTCGGACGAACGGCGTGGCCGGGTCAGCAAACGGGTGTGCCGTTTGCGAGGCCCAGACTTGCTTGGCCGGGCGTCCGTAGACGATGACGGCGCCAGTGATTGGCGTGTCTTCGAGGTGTGTGATGCGCGGGTCGGTGGTGAGGCAGATACCAATGCTGGCCGTCTGCAGGCTGTCGAGCGGCTGGCAGTCGCCGAGCCGGGAATTGCTGAGGTCCATCTTTCGCTCCTTTGCGTCCTACGACGCAGTTGAAAGRAGCGCAGGGGAAACCCTGTCCCAAGGCTGCTGCCTGGCGAAAGGACTCCGGACGGACAAGCTTGATGGGGTTCCACCCCGGCACGAGCCAGGGCGGGGAGATTACGATTCTTGAGCGGAGTCGAAGTAGGCTCGCTCGTCGTCGGCGATACGAACGTGACCGACGGCCGCGAACAAGGTGCCGAAGTGGCGGACGGCCGCATAGGCGGCAAAGCGGCGAAGCACCGCGATTTCCTTCGGCGAAGGCTCGCGCGTGACAGCCATTGCGACATTGGCGATGGGACTTTGCGCCGGCGGACGATTCACCGTGATGGTGACGCGCGCCAAGGTCTCCCCATGCTTCTTGAGGTTCCCCCAGCCAAGCCGATAGGTTTGCGTCAGGCTATTGATAAGGGAGTGCGCCTTGTTGGACGTGCATGGACGCATCCTTCCTGTCGCTACGTCCAGGTGATGGATGTGCAGCGGCTGGCCCGTGATCGCCGGATCCCGCGCCTCCAGGACGGCGTTGCCCTCACGCTTGGTGATCTCGTCCAGATCCAGCGGGACGAGATGTGTCGCCGTGGCGGTCACGAACCAAAGCAGATCGGTGGCATTCCGCCATCCATCGAGGTAGGCGCGGTCGTGCTTGTAGAAGTCGTCCTGGTAGTGCTGCAGAGGCCTTTGCGGGCCTTCGATGAAGTCGCGCATCTGCTCGAACAGCGTTTGCGATGGGAAGCCCCGGGCCTGGATCAAGGCCATGGCGGCGGCGTCCTTCGTCTCGAAGTAGCCCAGGGTCTTGGCGCCTTGTTCCGCGCACCATTGGCCATTGCCGCCAATGAGCGCGCCGGCACGCAGGCCATTGATGGCCGAGTAGACGTCGTAGCGGCCGGATGCGAACGCTTCCAGGCGGAAGATTGGATTCTGGTCAGCACGGGCAGCCGGCTCGATTGCGGTAGTCATGATTCTCTCCTTTTGCCGAGTTCTCGGCGGTAAAAAGGAGATAAGCGCAAGAGAAGCGCATGCCGATGCCGACTGGCATGGACAGACGCTCTATGGGATGGCTGACGGGACCGCTTTCCGGTCCGCTTCTTGTGCTTCCTGCCGCTGATGCGACGCCACTATGATAGCGGGGTTCCGCGCTGGTTTGATAGCCAGTTTCGGTAGATTGCCGGCTCGTGGCGACGGAAGCCGAGGCCGGCATGGGTTAGGGCGGGCTGTCCCGGCCTAACCGTCCAATGCTCAGATCGCGGCGTCCTTGAGCTTCTTCAGCGGGCGGACCTTGACCTTGACGGTCGCCGGCTTGGCGGCGAACCACTGGTCTTCGCCGGTGAACGGGTTCTTGCCGAAGCGCTTCTTGGTCGCCGGGACCTGGGTGGCCACCACCTTGAACAGGCCGGGCAGGGTGAACTCGCCTGCGCCCTTCTTGTGCACGGCGCTCAGGACCGTGTTCTCCAGATGCGCCAACACGGTCTTCACGGTCTTGGCATCCAGCTCGGTTTTTGCGACCAGGTGGGCGAGCAGGCTGGACTTGTTAAACTTTTCCGCCAGTGGCTTGGCGACTGGGGCAGCTGCGGCGGCGGTCTTCTTGGCCGGTGCTGCCTTCTTGGCCACAGGCGTGGCGCTCTTCGCGACAGGTTTTGCTTTGGTTGCCATATGGATAGGTGCTCGTCGTATGTTGAGTGAGGCGCCAGCATGCCGGTGGCATCGGCGCTGCGTGGAGGATAGCAAAATCAGTGCGAACTGTGACCCACCGTCGCATTTCCGACACTTCCGCAGGTTCGATCATGCGGCGAGAATTATTCGATCGTGGCAGCGATTCGGTCGCAGGTCCTTGAGCTGACCAAGCCGAGCTGCTTGCTGACATCCTCGCTCGAGCGGCCAGCGAGCAGCTGGCGCCGGCAGAACGTATTGCGCAGGATCCGAGGGCTCATGTCGTCCGCCTCGAAAGCGATGGTCTCCAGTGTAGCGCGCACGATCCTGCCGAGGCTAATTTCCGTGATTGGCGTGCCGCTGGCCTTGAGCGAGAAGAGCAGATCCCCAGCGATCGGCAGGGCGGCACGGCGTTCGAGCCAGGCCGAAAGGATGGGTACGGCGAACGTGTCCAGATGCACGGTGCGGGTTTCACGCGCGCCATGCGCAGGAACATGAAGATAGGGCGGCGCGGCCGCGGGCTGCAGGTCGACCACCTGGGCAACTCGGCTCTCCGCGACCGTGACACCGGTTCCCAGGAAAAACGCGACGATTGCTCGGCTGCGCAGCATTGCGAGATCGTCGCCAACATGCGGCTGAACGTAAGCCTGCAGCCGGGCATCGGCGTCCTCCCGGAGGAAGATCGGAGCAGGGTCGTCCTTTGGCCACTGACCGTCGCGCACCAATTTCTCGGCAGGATTGCCTTGTCGCACGCCGATGGCCATCAGGTGGCGGCACAGCCGGTCGAGCAGTTTCAGGTATCGCATGCGGGTGGCTGTACTGTAGCTGCTAGCCTCCGGCAGTTGCCAGAAGGCGGCGATGTGGTCGGAGCCGAAGGTGGCCAGGGTCTCGTCGAGCGCGAACAGGTGCCGTCGGAAGTGTTCGAACATCGCCTGGTGCTGAACAATGGAGCGTGCGGAGAACGGGCGCCGGTCCGCGCCGGCGGCCTCGCGCGCTTGCCAGTCGGCATAGGCGAGGGTCGGATTAGTTAGYCAGAGGCGGTCGATTTGGTTCATTCCAGATGTTATATACTGAAAGTCGATCTTCGCTACCACCTACCGCCTCTTCGAGGCGGCTGCTGCTTCCAAACCGGGCCGGGGCGAATGCCACGAGGGGCGTGCCAGCGGTCCAACGACGTTTGGTAAGCTCCATCTTGCAGTGTTAGTTGGCGCTGGAGAGTCCGGAATGCAGAGGATAGAGATCCGATGGCTACGGTGGTTGCAACGCGGCGTGCAACAGGGTTTTCGCCCCGTGCCTTCGGTAGCGTCTTGAGGATGACGGGACGCTGGTCGGTTTGTGCGGGGTCTGAAGCTTCTGCGGGTGGCCGTCGGGCGGTGACGCTGGCCGGAAACGGCTGCGTCCCGCTCAGGATGGTGGCGTCTCAGGGCACCAAAGGGTAGATGGTAACTACCTGTGTCCACAAACCTTGAGAAGAGAGATGCGACAGGCCCTCCCGCCTCTTCTCTGCCATTGGTGTCCTAATTTGCTAACGTCCAGTTAGAAGAGTCAGCAGCCATCAGTGTGTCCCACAAGAAAATTTAATAGTGGTTGCGAGGTTGGCGTAGTCCACCCTCAGTCAGTCCCTAAACGCCCCGCCTCCCGCAATATCTTTTGGTGGTAGGCATGTCTGTTTCTTCGGATTGCTCATGTCACAGACAAAGGACCACGCGGTCCACGGTCCTTGAATCGCGTCCGCCGTCAGTTGGGACTTTCGCGCCGGAATGACGTCGCTGAGGCCATACTTAAGGGGATTCAGACATTCGTTAATCGGTCCTGGCGCCTCAAGGCAGAAAGCGACGGTCACTGGCGTCCCGCAATCGTTCTGAATCCGCTTGTACGCGTCCGCCACACCTTTTCCGCCTTGGACGATACGAACGCATTTGCGCGAGATGTACGGAGCGTGATCATCTTCTTGTTTCGTTGCGCTCGGTCGTGGCGACGGGACGCCATTCAGCGTAGGACCGCCTCCCTCGCCAGTCGTCGCGCCCAATTGTCTGGCGCTCGACTTCTCTTGTATCGGCGCCTGCTGCCGGCCACCGGAAGGTGTCGCAGCAATTAGCGTCGGCGTCCTGCCGCGCGGCGGTGTCGAATCGCTTGCCGAGGGCCATCCCGCATCATGATGGCACTGGTACACCGCCAGCCGTGGTGTGATGGTGTCACGGAAGTTCGGCGGCTCCCTGTTGATGGTCAGATCAGCGCAATCGCCAGTTGAGTTCTCCGCGCACCCGAGTAATGCGCGTTGCCGCGGCGTGTCAGTGATGCCGTAGGAGAGGTAGATGCGCATTCCATTGTTTTGAACGTTTGTGCTTGCTTCCCGCTGGAGCGTTACAAGATCTTGGAAGTACTCCTCCAACTCTGCTTTCGTGAGCATCTTCTCGCGCAGGGCCGCAAACTTTAGCGTGGTAACCTTTTGAAAGGCGCCCAAAAATGTCGCTTCGACCGGGCAGTTCGTGGAGGCCGGTGATCGCTCTTTCGAATCGGCGGCAGCAAGGGTTGTTGTCGCGCGTGTAGCACTGTGGGACGCGTTAGAGGCCACGGCACCGCTATCTGCGAGCGCGCCGCTCTTCTTCTTTGAGTCCGCTTTCTGGGACGTGGTGGAGACGCCTAGGGAAGCGGAATTCGATACAACCACGGTCCGGATAGGCGTCGTATCAACAGAAGCCGACGTGATGGTGATAGGGCTGATTGGAACGTTCGCATACCCGCGGACCGTTGTCGTCGCCACCGTCGCGATGGAATCCACGACATCCATCCCACTCACCACGCGTCCGAAGACCGCGTAGCCATACCCGTCTGGCTTGGGCGCATTCAGCGAAGGATTGTCTCTGAGGTTAATGAAAAACTGGGCGGTCGCGGAGTTCGGGTTCGCAGTTCGGGCCACGGCCAGCGTTCCCCGTTCGTTCAGGAGCCCATTGTTCGCCTCGAGGGGGATGGGCGCCCGGGTCGACTTTTCGGTCAAGTTGCTGTCAAAGCCACCGCCTTGAACCATGAATCCCGGTATGACCCGGTGGAAGATTGTGCCGGTGTACTGGCCGACGCGGACATACTGAAGGAAGTTATCGACGGACTTCGGCGCCTTCTCCGGATAGAGCTCGACGACGATATCGCCAGAGCTTGTGGAAATTTTGACGCGAGGCGCCTCCTGGGCGCTCACAAAGACGGGCATGAGCCCCGCCGCGACAAGGATGTACTTACAGAGCGAACGGGTGAGCATAGCGTCAGATCGTTGCAATGGGTCAGGAAAAAGTGTTGTGTGATTCTGATGGAAGGCGGGAAACACCGCATCCCCAGATTGGGTTATGGGGCGGAGATGTCGACTCTCCCCAACAGTGGGGGCGCGGCGGATGTCTTAGCCGCCATGTCCGCCCGTGTGCCGCTGTCTGACTTTCGGTCCTAGCGGAGCGGTTGCGCAAGGGCTGCTTCCCCGGGGTACAGCCGCCATTCGCCTTCCGAGCTGGCTCGCGATAACCACGGGAGGAGTGCCTTGGCGCGTCGGACGCCCATGGTCGGGATAAAGCCAGTTTCTGATATGTCTATTGAAGCGGCGCTCGCTTGCAGATCAGATTTCCAATTGCCCGATGACCGTGCAGGCGAACGGCGCTTCATGGCACGAAGCGTGCCGGACAGAATGGAAACGACGCCGCACACACTCAGGCCAGTCACAAGCGAGTGCGACTAAAAAAATGATGATAGCTGCTCCGAGGAACGGCCCGGGACAATGGCCGGTGGGCATCTTCATCGGCAGCCGGGCGCCCGTCGGAAATCGTGGGTTCGATTCTCGAAGAAATAGCGGAGGTGAAGAAGGGCGTTCCCCGCCAGAACTGCAGGCGGAAGGCGCGAAGGCAGTGCGCGGTGCCGTGCGAACCCGAGCGTCCGCTGTCTGGTCCACAGCCGAAGATTGAGCATCCCCGTCGTTCTTTACGGGAGCGTCGCCTTATGGCCGAGTGCGGCCATAGCATTGTCTGACGGTCAGTCCCATTCTTCCTTCTCGCGCGTGGACCGGCACTATGCCGGCCGGTCTCCGCGACAAAATGATCCGTTGCATACGACACTCACACGCGGGCTGCTCGACGAGGACTGCGAGACATTGCTGAACGAGCCGGTCCAAGCCGCGCGCGAGCAGCTCGGCATCGCCGAACCGGCGCGTTATATGGCCGCCATCCGGCACGAAAGCGGACGGAGCAAGGTCGTGCTCTCATGCCCTCATGCGGTCATCATGGAGCGGCCGGCGTCAGCCCACCTTGCGCATCCAGTCTGGCTCCGGCACCTTGTTAGCCGCATAGAACGTCTCGAGCCGCCTCCGGTTCACCATGCCGGACTTCAAGCCTAGGAACTCGGCCGCGTTGTGGCCGAAGAACGCGTTCGACAGGGTGGTCTGCCGCACGGTGACGCCGTGCTGGGCGGCTTCGACCTTGCCCATCACGTCGATGAAGTCCGACAGGTAATCGTCCACATTCTTCTGCGGCAGGATCATGGTCCAGTCGGTGCCGTACATCAGGCGCTCCCGCAGCACATGGTTGTCCGAGGCGGCGTACAGCGTCTGCAACACTTGAGTCATCTTCGACTGGTTGGAAAGAACGCCAGCGAAATAGCCGCTGTCGGCAAATATGTTTGCACCAGCCGACCCCGCCGCGCTGCTCATCAGATCGAGGAACTTGCGCGATTTGTCGCCCTGATGATCCTCCAGATTGGTGTCGCCGAAGTGGCCAAAGCTGGCCCGCAGGCCGGGGAACTTGCCCAAGGCCTTTGACCAGTACTCACTGCCGGCAAGGTCCAGGAATGCCTTGTCGGGCCCGTTCGAGTGATTGGAATGCGCCATGATTGGCACGCCGTTATCGGTGCAATACTTGAACAGCGTCTCCATGGCCGCGTCCAGATGCTCGCCGAATGCGGGATCCGATGCGGCCGCCGGTAGTCCGGGCTTGCCCACCCAAATCGTTTGGCCCGTGTTGCCCCACGGCGCAAATCCCATCGGCGGATACAACTTGACGCCAAGGAAGCCCTGGGTCTCCACGGCCCGCTTGACAAGGCGCATCGAATCTCCGATGCCATCCGCCCCCTTGGTCATCGCCTCCCGGAACGGGCAGAATGGTGCGAAGCCATGCACGCGACCGCCCAGCAGCACGGAAATCTCCCCCATCAGGTCGACCTGCTCCGCGAGCGTGGTCGGAGTTTGCTTACCCTGCGCCAGCCACCAGTCGTAGTCCACCATGCTGGCGACCACCAGGTCCACCTTGCGGCTCGAATTTCGTGAATAGGTCGTCAGGTAGTCGATCGCATTGACATGGCGATGGTTGAAGTTGTGCAGGATGAACCGCAGATACCCGAGAAGCGTGGGATTGGAACCCAGGACGCCAGGTTGTGTCCGCTTCGCCTCGAAGCCCTTGTAGGTGGGCGGGAGCGACCGGATCGCGTCTTCCAGGCGAGAGCCACCCTTTGTCTTCGGCCCCAGCACGGCGGCGCCCTGAGGCGTCTGATTGAGCGTCTGCGCCGCAGCTTGCAGCTCGCGCCGCCCCACTGCGTAGCCTTCCTCAAAGGCAGGCGCGGCCAGCGTTCTCAATGTCTCCGCACCCCCGCAGTTCCGCATCTCGGCGGCGTATTGCGCGATGGCCCTCCGCTCGCTTTCCGCATTGGGGGCCAGATGCCAGCCCAGCGTCTGCAGAACGGCACCCATAGCGTTGGCAAACGGGTACAGCTCGGAGCCCTGTTGGACCGTCGTCTTGGCGAAGAATTGGCGAATCTGAAGATCCCGCCCGTTGAAGATGTGGGTGTGCACGTCGATAGTCAACGGTGCATTTACATCCGAAATGGCTGGGTCGGTCTGGCATAGCGGTGCTGTGCGACCAATGCTCGGCACGGGTGCGAGACTGGCGGCAAGCGCCACGAGGAAGTTCCGTCGGCTAAAGGGCGTCGTCATAGTTACACTAATGTCGGAAGAGGTGGGATTCAATAGCGAAGGGTTGCGGCCGGGTCGCCGTAGTAGGCGTAAAGCAGTCCCAACGGATTCTTCTTTTCGGCATAGAGTTCACGACGGACCACCGTCAACGCGTCGCTCACCGCTTCGCCCTTGCCGAGCTTGTCGATCAGGCGGGTAGCTACCTCGTGGCCGAGCGGAATCCAGACAGAGACTTCCGTGACGACCACGCCCTCGGCGCCGAGCTGGAACAAGGCGTCCTGCAGCTTGACGTGGGGAAGATGGGTCGACGGGCCGGTTTCGCAGGCGTTGAGAATGACGAGCGGCATGCTGGTCAGGTAGGGAACGCGCGATTCGAGATCCTCGGCGGACATGATGTTCAGCAGGTTCTCGAGGGTTTCGCTGGTCACGAGGTCGCCGGTGTTGAATTCCAGTTGCGGGCCACTCGTGAAGTCGGCCGGAGTTTGCGCGCCGGACGAGGCATGCAGGAATGTCAAGATGGCGGAGACTTGCCGGCGATCCCGTGTCAGCGCATCGTTCAGCAGTTTCGGGCCGGAGTCCACCACGAGCGGTTCCTTGAACGTGATCTGCTTCAGTTGCGCTATCTGCTCAATGGCCCGGTGCACGCTGTCGTCCGCGCTTTTGCCGTAGCGCGCAAACACCACCGTGGGGACGATTGGTTGGCCAACTTGTACGCCTCGTCCCGCGCCACCGGTGCTGGTGCGCAGCACGCTCAAGCTGAAGCGCATGCCCCAGAACTTGTTCGGATCGACCGACGGGCCAACCGGATGAAGATACTGCCACGGCAACGAGATCCGATCGGTGATCACTTTCAGGCGCAAGGGCCTGGCCCTAGGTTGATCGGCCGCGGATTCGATCTGGCGAATCGCCGTCCGTAAATCGGATTCTTGCGATTTCGTAAAGAGATTCCGGTACAGTTGTCGTCCGCTTGCCGCGATCGTCTCCGCAACGACCTTCGCTTCGGAATCGTTCAGCTTGAGGGTGGTCTGCGATGCGTCGGACACCGCCGCATTCACGCCCGTGGCACTGAGCCGATCGAGAAACTCCCCTTGCAGGCTGACGGCCGACATCACGCCGTACGAGGTCTTCGTCATGGCGTCCACCATAGTTGCGTCGTCCACGCCTGAGCGAAACTTTCTTCGCGCCCCACTGGCGTCGAGCATGAGACTGCCGATCAATGCCTTCATCTCCGCGCTGACCGGCTCGATCTCGATGCTGACATAGCGTCCGAGTTCCTCGTTCGCGTAGAGAATGAGGTCAGGCTGCCATGCGGAGGACGCCGCGGACGGCTCGACCGCCTTCACCGTCCGCGTCGACACCTCGGAGCCGACGGCCGCCGTTGCCGGCGTGGCGTTTGCCGCATCGACAGCAACATCGATGCTCAGCCGGTCGTGCTCGGTTCCGGTCGTGTCATTGATGATCAGGATCTGCAACGTCGCCGTGTAGGCGCGGCCATCCGCAGATGCCTGAGGGGTGAACGCAAAACTGGCGTCGTTCGATCGGCGCGCGTCGGGCTTGTAAACGATGTGCCTTAGGGAGTTCGCACGCGGCTCGCAGAACGAACAGGCGAGCACCACGCYCAGCGGGACATCGGCCTTGCTTGTGCGAATCTCGGTGGCGACAATTTGTGCCTCAAGGATCGACAATGGATCCTGCGGACCGAGATGGAACCGCAAGGTGGTGGCCTGTCCCGATTTCAAGACCTGGCGCTTCGGGAATGCGCTGCTTTTTGGCAACGCCGGAGACAGGCTGGCGTTATAAACGACGGGGCCATCTGCCCGGGCAGGCGGCGGTGGTGCGGGCACTGCTGTTGCCAAAGCTGCTGTGACTCCCGATTGCGCAATTGCAGTGGATACTTCCGTGTCATAAACACTGGAACACGCAGCCAGCGCCATGGCGAGCCCTATGAGCCAGATGTGTCTGGCGAATGAAAATCCCCGGCGTTGGTTTTTGAATTGAATCATATGTCTTCCTCCCTGGAAGCAAATTTATTCAACCACCGGAAGATGTCAACCCCTCCCCAGGATGGGCAAATATTGCAGTTCCAATTCCCGCGCGCGGATCATTTCATGCTATTGGCAGCTAACGACTGAGGATTCAACCGGTCGATCATCCCGGCGGGCGTGTCGGAAAGCAGTCACTGATCGTTGAAGCTGAGCAGCAGCCAGAGGTATGCGAAATGAGTCGGCAGCTACCCGATTGGATTCGAGGGAAAGTACGATCTCAATGCTCATAGATCTCCCTCACCAATCTCGGGAACGGGCCGTGCGGTGCCTTTTCCCGCTGCGCACGATGGGCCTGCTCAAACCGCCCGCGGGCCGAGCCCCCGCCCCGAGTGCGGCAACGCGACGATGATCCAAAAGGACGGTTGCGGTTTCAGCACGTCGTGCGGGTACGTCGGCGCGTGCGGTAATCTCAGCGCATCAGCAGCGACACGTTCGGCCAGCGCGCAACGGAGGGTTCCAGCGCGGCGTAGAGATCCGGCCGATGCGGCGCGACGACCACGACCAGCTTTCTGTCGCCAAGGTATTCCTTCAGGCGCCTGAGTACTTCGTGCGTGCCGGATGACGAGGCGTGGTCGGTGGTTCCGACGTTGATCGTGAACGGGTCGCAGTCCTGCGGGATATTCATCTGCTCGAAATAGGCGTGCCCGTCCTGGCGTGTGAATAGTTCGGCTGCGTCAACGTGGACGCTGCAATTGCTCGAGGCGATGCCTTCCATGTCCAAGACCCGGATCACGAAGCGGTTGAACGCCTGCGCGTCATCGGAGCTCCTCGGGATGTAGGTCGCCTGGAGACGGGGTTGGTTGTCCACCAGTCCCCGAATCGTCCGGAGGCCGACCTGGTCCGGGATGGTCTCGAACGAGTGGTCGAGAGGATCGAAGGCCTGGCCGTCGTCCTCGACCACCAGTTCGGTCCCGTCCAGCATGATGGCGACCCGCCGCGCCTTGCCCTTGCGCACATGCAGGCAGTTCAGGACGTATTCGCTCAAGACGTTGGCGACCTCGCGGGTGGCGGCCTGGAACTGCGCGCGAAACGCATCATGGTCGAACAGCTTGCGCAGGCGCCTCGATGTCATTTCCTCGGATCCCGCACCGAGGAACAGCTCAAACGGATCCCTCGGCGTGCGTTGGAGCTCATCCGTGTCCACGATGCCGGGGTAGTAGCGCGTGGCGACGGTCGGATGCGCGTCGAGCATGTCGCAGATGTCCTCCCAGCACCAGACCTCCACGAAGTGCCGCCGCTGCCACGACTCGTTGATCCGGTCAACGAGCGCCGAGATCTCGGTGTCCCGTGAGATCGTCGTGGCCACGTAGAGCTTGTCCAACCGCGGCTGGAGCGACTTCGATTTCTCGTAGACTTCGTTCAGCTCGGCGGCCCTCAATTCGCCGCCAAGATGCTCGGTCTTCAACTTGCACTGGATGCCCACGTTGTGCCAGTCGGGGTGGTCCGCTTTCCCCACGATGTCGACGCCGTGCTGTTCCTGGCCGCGCCGCCCGTACTTGCGACCCGACACCAAGGTGCGCTCCGCTTGGGCGAGTCGATAGCACATGTCCTCGAAGTCTTCCCAATGCGCCGGCATGGGCCACTGGATCTTCATGCTCATGGTGGTCATCTCCTCAAGAGAACGCATTGTCGCACCGACGGCCGGGCCGACGGCGAGCCACAGCAGGAGGCGGGCGAAGATGGCGCGTTGCTGTCCGGCCAGCGCCGTCAGCAGGTCTGGCCGTCGACGGTCGCCTACGTCGCCTGCCTCATGATCCACCGCTACGCGATGCTGGGGGGGCTCGACGAGGGCGGCTTGCCAGATTGTTCCCCATCAACAATACCCAAAGCAGCCAGTCGCAGCAGACCGCTCCTGACCGGCAAGCGCCGGCCAAAAGCAAAGGGCGACAGGCGGGATCCGACCCCTTGCCGTCATTCGGATCGCCGCGACGGCAACGGCCGTTCTCAAAGTACAACCGCCATCGCCTCGCTTACCGCGATCAGCAGGTCATCGGCCGAAGCGAACGTACGTCGGACTGCAAAATGTTCGATAGCTGCAGGCAGTCGCGACGCCGGGGATTTTTCGTTCCTTCACCAAAATCCGCGTAGCTCCTTTCCTATAGCTACTATCATGTGGCCATCTCAATGATGGCGTGGAGCCCGAAATTAAAGCAGGCAAAAAAGCTAACCCGACATCCGGTCTGGACCGCCTGGGCAATGTTGACTTCCATACCTTGTACGCGCTTGCCGCCCTGTTGCGAGGGCGCAGCGTATCGCAGGCGGCGGCCCAGATGGAGGTGTCGCAGCCGGCTATGAGTCGAACCCTCGATCGCCTGCGCAACGTCTTTCAGGATGCCCTGCTGGTGCGTGAAGGCAACCATATGCTGCTGACCTCGCACGGCAAGGAATTGCTGCCGATCGTGGAAAAACTGCTGGAAACCACGGCTCAGTTGGCAGGCGCCAATGCGCCCTTCGATGCCGCCACCCACGTGCGACACTTCTCGCTGGCCTGCAATGAGCATATTCAGCTCTCGCTGGCCCCCTCCTTGCTGAGCGCACTGCGGTCCGCCGCCCCCTCCATCACGGCGCAGTTCAGTCCATTGCATCGGAGCGGCGCCGTCGATGCGTTGGCAAGCGGCGAACTCGATCTCTGCATTGGCTCGGCCTGTCCCTCCGCACCCGGGATCCGCACTCGGCTCCTATATTCCGAGGCGTTCGTCTGTGTGATGCGCAAGCCGCGCAATACCGGAGGGAATGTACGGATCAGCCTGAAGGACTTCTGCAACCTGCCCCACCTGGACGTCTCGCCAACCGGCCTTACCCTGCTGGGTGAACTGATCGACCGGACCATCCGCAAGCAAGGTGGCTCGCGCCGGGTGGTGTACACCATTTCCAGCTTCATGGCGGCGCCGCAGATCGTCAGCGAGACCGACATGATTTGCGCCATCCCGGCAAGGACAGCCAGGCGACTGGCCTTGCCAGGCAACGTTGTGGTGGCCGAGCTTGCCTTCGAGGCGCCTGCCACGGATGTCTCGATGTTTTGGCACAACCTCACCCACCGCGACGCGGCCTGCGCTTGGCTGCGCACCGAGATCAGCCACGCACTCCCCGCGCAATAAAGGTTACAAGTCATACCAGTAGTGGTATGGCTGATATATACCCGCCCCAATTGGTGCCGTGTCTGTGGCTGCCTATTCTGCAGCCATGCGAGCCAGACAGAGCTCGCCCTCGATAAGTTAGCGTGGAGACAAGATGAACAGACGCACCTCACTGCGCCTTGCCGGAGCGGTCACATTGCTCTTGCTGGCACTGCCCTTCAGCGCGGGCGCCTACCCTGATAAGCCAATCCGACTGGTAGTATCGTTCCCGCCCGGCAGTGGTGCTGATACCACTGCGCGCTATGTCGCGCAGAAGCTCGGCGAGCGGCTGGGCAAGCCGGTGGTCGTGGAGAACCGGCCCGGTGCCAACAGCTTCATCGCAGCCACGGCCGTGGCCAGCGCCGACGCCGACGGCCACACGATCTTTCTGGCCAGCAATTCACCGATGGCGACCAATGTTGCCATCTTCAAGCGCTTGCCATACAACCCCGTGAAGGACTTCGCACCGGTGGCCCGGTTGACGCGTGGCGTGATGGCGGTGGTGGTGCCAGGCTCTTCGGGTGTGAAAACGATTGGCGATCTGGCAGCACGCAGCCGGGCCCAGCCGGGCACGCTCAACTATGGCGCCGGTGCGGCCTCCTACCAGGTCGCCACCGAACTCTTCCTTCAACTTGCGGGTGGCCGCGCTACGCCGGTGCCTTACAAGGGCGTGGCGCCGGCTTTGTCGGACCTGGCCGGCGGCCAGCTCGACTTTGCCTTTGTCGACCTCGGCGCCGTCGTTCCCTTTCTCCAGTCCGGCAAGGTTCGGATGCTGGCTGTGACCGGCGACCGGCGCTTCGACGCTTTCCCCAAGGTGCCGACGCTGCAGGAGTCGGGCTTCCGGGACTACTACATGGTCAACTGGACCGGCGCATTCGTTCCGGCTCGTACGCCGGCGTCCGTCGTCGACCTGCTAGACAAGCAGTTGCAGGCGATCTACCGCTTGCCCGAAACAGCGATGAAGGTGCGGCAATCCTACGGCGAGCCGTTTGTTGGCGATGCCAACGAACTGAGGCGCTTCCAGCTTGAGGAAATCAGCCGCTGGGAGCAGGCAGCCCGGCAGGCCGGGATGCAGAAACAATGAGAGCCATATCATGACGACGAACCTGACCAAGAGCGTCACCGACCAATTTCTGGCTCGCCAGCTTCCCCTTGCCGGCCTTACCGTACTCGACCTGGGCCAGATCTATCAGGGTCCCTACTGCGGCTTCCTTCTGGCGATGGCCGGCGCCGACGTGATCAAGATCGAACCACCACATGGCGAGCCGGTGCGCGCGCGCCGCGAGTCGCTGTTGCCCCTGGCCATGCTTAATTCCAACAAGCGCGGCATCACGCTCAACTTCAAGACCGAGCAAGGCCGCAGCGTCTTTCGTGACCTGGTGGCCAAGGCAGACGTGGTGCTCGAGAACTTCATGCCGGGCGTGATGGAGCGCCTCGGCCTCGGGGCCGAGGCGCTGCTGGAGATCCAGCCTCGCTTGATCTACGCGTCTGCCTCGGGCTACGGGACCAGTGGGCCGAATCGCGATCATCTTGCCATGGACCTGACCATTCAGGCCATGAGCGGGGCCATGCACGTGACCGGCTATCCCGACAGCCCCCCCCTCAAGGCAGGGCCGGCCATCAGCGATTTCCTGGGCGGTATCCACCTCTATGGGGCCATCGTCTCGGCCTTGTTCGAGCGCGAACGCAGCGGCCGCGGAAGGATTGTCGAGATCGCCATGCAGGACACGATGTATCCTGCTCTCGCCTCAAACCTGACGATGTACTACGAGGACCCGGAACGCAATCCGCGCACCGGAAACCGGCACGGGGCGCTCGCAATGTCGCCCTACAACACCTACTCGGCGAAGGATGGCTACATTGCCATTATCTGCGTCACCGAAGGCCACTGGCCGGGGCTGTGCCAGGCGATGGGGCGCTCTGAGCTGGGCAGGCAGGAACGCTACGCGACGCACGCCTCGCGTTGTGCGGTGATGAGCGAGGTGGACGAACTGGTTGCCTCCTGGGCCTGCAACCTGACGCGCGCCGAGATCATGGCGGCCGGCCAGGCCCATCACTTTCCCTGCGCGCCGGTACGCACGCTCGATGAGGTTGTGCACGACCGTCATATGCACGAGCGCGGCATGCTGAACTATGTGACGCATCCCAAATTGGGCGAGGTGGTCCTGCCCAACAGCCCCTTGCGCTTTCACCAGTCCCCACCGTTGGCACTGAGGCCCAACCCGGACCTCGGCGAGCACAACGAGGCTGTACTGAGCGAGCTTCTCGGACTGTCGCCCGCGGCAATCGACACCCTGCGCCAGCAAGGCGCGTTCTGAAGCAAGAACCAGTCCCCAGCCAAGAGAAAACGCCAGCCATGTCAGATTTCGTCCAGATTTTCCGCGATGACGGCATCGCCGTCATCACGCTGAACCACCCGCATACCCGCAATGCCATTGCAGACGAATCCTGCATCCAGGCCATCGTCACGGCGCTTGCGGAGATCTCCGCCGACCCGGCCCTGCGCGCGGCCGTCCTGACCGGGGCCGGGCCCGCATTCTGCGCCGGCGGCAGCCTGCAGTCGCTGGGCCAGTTCGCCGCGGGCGAGCCGATCGCCAACGAAGAGCGCTACCGCAATGGCATCCAGCGCATCCCGCGAGCCTTCCAGCAACTCGACATACCGGTGATCGCCGCGGTCAACGGCCCCGCCATTGGTGCTGGACTGGACCTGGCCTGCATGTGCGACATCCGCATTGCCTCGACCCGCGCTACCTTTGCAGAGAGCTTCGTCAAGCTTGGCCTGGTGGCGGGTGACGGCGGCGCCTGGCTACYGGCACGCACCCTGCCTCTGGCGCGCGCCTATGAAATGGCGCTCACCGGCAACGCCATCGATGCACAGCAGGCGCTGGAGTGGGGTCTCGTGTCGCGCCTGGCCGAGCCTGAGACATTGACGGACGCTGCGCTGACGCTTGCGCGCGCGATCGCCGCGAACCCGGGGCACGCGGTCAGGATGACGAAGCGCCTGGTGGACGCGTCCCTGCTCAACACGCTCGACTCCGTGCTCAACCTCTCCGCCAGCATGCAGGCGCTGGCGCACACCACCGAGGCGCACCGCCAGGCGCTGCGCTTGATGACTGAACGCGTGGGGAGCAAATCATGAGCGCGGCCAGCCCCAGCATCAACGAGATCATCCTCTGCGAAGTGGCGGACCGGATTGCCGTCATCACCCTAAACAGGCCGGACCAGCTCAACGCCTGGAACCCTGAGATGGAAGCCGGACTGCGCACTGCGCTAGAGCGCTGCCAGGACGATCGCGAGGTCCGGGTGATCGTATTGACCGGGGCCGGAAAGGCCTTCTGCGCCGGCGCCGACCTGTCGGCGGCGCGCGCGCGGCTGGCAGAGTCCGGCCCGCGACACGTCAGTAGTACGGCGGCTCACGCGCCCAACGATGTCGCCGCCAGGGAGGACTTTGGCCAGCGCTACAGCTATCTGCTGTCGATCGGCAAGCCGATCATCTGCGCTCTGAACGGCGCGGCAGCCGGTGTGGGGCTGGTGCTCTCCCTCTATTGCGATATCCGCTACGCTAGCCGCGAAGCGCGCCTGGTACCAGCCTTCGTGCGGCGCGGGCTGCCCGCCGAACACGGCATTGCTTGGATCCTGCCCAGGCTGATTGGTCTGTCTCGTGCGCTCGAATGGCTGATCAGCGGCAGGTCAATGAGCGCACAGGAGGCGGAACAGGCCGGCCTCGTTTCAGCCGTGCTCGAAACCGATGGCTTTCTGCCAGAGGTCCTCGAACGTGCCGCCGCATTGGCTACCCTGTGCTCCCCCAGTGCAATGGCGGCGACCAAGCGGCAGTCTTACCTCGCGCTCGGCCAGACTCTGGGTGAAAGCGTGGCGCTGGCCGAGCGCGAGATCGCGGCTTTATTGCAGGGGAGCGACTTCCGTGAGGGTGTGGCGGCCTTCCTCGGAAAACGCCAGCCTTCGTTTGCGGGACTGGAACGCTGAGCGACCCGCAAGCACGCCGCTAGCGTACGCCCGAACGTCCGATACGAGGAGTAGACCGGACATTGGGATGTCTGGACGCAAGCGTTGGCCGATGTCCGAAATTGGCCGTCAACGGTCCTACGCGGGCGCATTGAACCCCTGTGGCAC